>JAGPDF010000042.1 GCA_018057705.1 Thermoanaerobaculia bacterium
TGCCGATGTTGGCGTTGATCTTGGTCTTGAAGGCTTTGCCGATGACCATCGGCTCGAGCTCGGTGTGGCGGATGTTGGCCGGAATGATGGCGCGTCCGCGGGCGACCTCCGAACGGATCGACTCGGGGTCGATGCGCTCCTTCGCGGCGATGAAGTGCATCTCCTCGGTGATGACGCCCTGGCGGGCGTAGAAGAGCTGCGTCGGGGTGGCGTCCCCGGTGCGGCGCGCGACCCAGGGGGCGCGCGGCAGGGCGATGCCGAAACTGTTCGTGGAAGGCTGGTTCATGTCGCATTCCCTCCGCCGGTCTGAACCGGTTCAGGTTCCAAGGGTCTGATCTCAGCCCCCCGCCGGCCCGAACGGCCGCGGCAGGACACCCCTTGCGATGACGTTCAGTGAATCTGCAGCTTGACGAATCTCCGCTTGCCGACCTTGACCAGGTAGGGTTCGGGGCGCGCCGCGAGGGCGAGGTGAGCATCGCTCACGCGTTCCCCGTCGACCGCCACGGCGCCTTGCTCGACCAGGCGCCGTGCCTCATTCTTGGACGCCACGACGCCCGCGCCGACCAGTTGCTCCACCAGCAGGCTCCCAACCTTTACCGAGCCTTCTGAACCGGCTGCCGAAAGCGTTCCGGAATCCGAGACAAAAACAAACTCCGGGACTTCATCCGGCGCGCCGCCGCCGGCGAAGACGCGCTCGAACTCAGCCTCGGCTTCGGTGGCCGCCGCCTCGCCGTGGAAGTCGGCGACCAGGCGGCGGGCGAGCTCCTGCTTGACGAGCTTGGGGTGCAGGGCGCCCGCGGCGACGGCGCTCTTCTTGGCGTCGATGTCGGACTTCGGCAGGTCGGTGAGCAGAAGGAGCCAGTCCCACATCAGGGTGTCGGGGATCGACAGCGTCTTGCCGTAGATCTCCTTCGGCGTGTCCTCGACCGCGATCGCGTTGCCGAGCGACTTCGACATCTTCTCGTGGCCGTCGAGGCCGACGAGGAGCGGCACCGTCAGGCAGACCTGGGGCTCGAGTCCCTCCTCCTTCATGAGGTCCCGGCCGACCAGCAGGTTGAAGATCTGGTCGTGACCGCCCAACTCGACGTCGCAGCCGAGGTCGGGGATCTTCGCCATCTCGACCGAGTCTTTCGCCTGCACGAGCGGGTAGAGCAGCTCGTGGAGCGAAATCGGCTGCTGCTCGCGGAAACGGGTGCGGAAGTCGTCGCGCTCCATCATCCGCGCCAGCGTCCACTTGCCGGCGAGGCGAATCATCCCCTCGGCTCCCAGCGGCGTCAGCCACTCGCCGTTGTAGCGGATGACGGTCGCCTCACGGTCGAGCACCTTGAAGACCTGGCGCTTGTAGGTCTCGGCGTTCGCCAGCACCTGCTCGCGCGTGAGCTGCGGGCGGGTCGCCTTCTTGCCCGTCGGGTCGCCGATCATGCCGGTGAAGTCGCCGATGAGGAAGATCACCCGGTGGCCGAGCTGCTGGAAATGCCGCATCTTGCGCAGCAGCACCGTATGGCCGAGATGGAGGTCGGGGGAGGAGGGATCGAAGCCGGTCTTCACCGCGAGCGGCTTCCCGGTCTTCCGCGATCGCTCCAGCTTGCGCGCCAGATCGGCCTCCGAGACGAGGTCGACGGCACCGCGGCGGAGCACCTCCATCTGTTCTTCGACCGGCAGGAATTCGCGCGTCATGAGGCCGGCGAGCTTAGCAAATGGGAGATCGCGGAACCGGCGCCGCGCTGGGCGCGACTCAGGCCGACCAGCGGGGAGCGGGCGGCGGCGGCAGGCCGGCCTCGGGGGTCAGCTCGACGCTGCCGAGGATGCGGGCGTCGCCGGCGAGCGACCAGTTGCGCAGCGCGGAGTCGACCGTCTGGCCGTCCACGGTGAGCGTGAAACCGCCGAGCGTGCTCGCGGAGAGCGGGAGCCGCGCGAGGTTGAGCAGGAGGCCGACGGCGGTCGCCGCCAGGACGCCGGTGCCGCAGGCGAGGGTCTCCGCCTCGACACCACGTTCGAAGCTGCGGATCTCCATCCGGTTCGAGGTCGGAAAACGGACGAAATCGACGTTGGTTCCGCCTGGCGCGAACTCAGGATGGGCGCGGAGGGCTCCCCCCAGTTCGGCGACCGGAGCGTTGGCGAGCGACTCGGGCCAGACCAGCACGAAGTGGGGTACCCCGACGGTGACGAACCACCCTTCGTGAGCCCGCCCGGCGACCTCCAGGATGCGCCTGCGCGGCACGTTCTCGGGTGCCGGTAGCTGGAGCGCGATCTCGGTCGGGGCGACGGCGCGCGCCGCGAAAGTGCCGGCATCGGTCGTGATGCGGAATCTGTCCTTCGCCCAGCCGAGATGGAGCGCCAGCCGCGCGGCGCAGCGAGTGCCGTTGATGCAGAGCGCCGCGGGGAGGCCGTCCGCGTTCCAGTAGCGCATCCGGACATCGCCCGGAAGGTCGGCGTCGGCCGGGAGCGGGGCGCTGCTCGGCGGAGGGGCCGCTCCCGCGGGCGGTACGGCGGCGACCCGCTGCAGAGTGAAGAGGCCGTCGGCCCCGAACGACAGGCCGCGCGCGCACCAAGAACGGATCTCGTCGGCGGACGGCTCGCGTTCCGGCGCGGCGAGCGCCAGAAAGTCGTTGCCGCCGCCGGAGACCTTGTAGACCGGGCTCACGGCACGCGGGTCGCGACCGCGGCGCCCGGAGGGCCGAGGTTCCCCGACTTGTCGATGGCAGCCACCCGGAACCGGAAGGTGAAGCCGGACGACAGACCGCGGTCGGTGAACTCGAGAGCGGCGACCGGTTCGGCATTCACGCGGTGAAAGTCGGCATCCGGCTCGGCGCGCTCGATGACGTAGCCGGCGACGTCGGGATCGGGGCTCGCCGACCAGACCAGGCGGACCTCACCGACGCTGCCCAGCGCCGAGAGCTCCGCCGGCGGCAGAGGAGCGAAGCGGTCCTGGTGGTCGATCTCGCGTTCGGCCGAGAGCGCGCTCTCCGACAGCGGCTCCCGGGTGCCGATCGCTGTCAAGGCGTAGATGTAGCGCCGGCCGTAGACGACACCGGTGTCCGCCATGGTGGCGACGGTGGCGTCGAGCGTAGCGATCGGTGCGCCGTAGGAAGTGCGCGCAGCGTCCCGCCGGTAGACGTTGTAGCCGGCGATGGCGCCGGTTCCGGCAACACCGGGGCCACCGGCCGGCGCCGCGGTCCACGAGAGCTCGACGCCGTTGCGGCTGGCGACGGCGAGGAAGTCCGCGGGCGGCGACGGCGGCAGACGCGGCACGAGCCCGGCGAGATTCGACCAGTCGGAGGTCTCGCCGCCGGTGGCGTGAGTGCGGACGCTGAAGATGCGCGCCGGCATGTCGGTCGCGAGCGGCTCGGGGAGGCGGAAACGCAACGTGATCCGGTCGCCGGAGATGGCGCTCGCGAGCTCCGCTCCGGAGAGCGCGAGGAACGGCTTGGCTGCCAGCGCGAACTCGCGCGGATCGGGCATCACCAGGACGAAGGCAGCGCCCGGGGCGCCCGGGGGCGGCGCTGGTGACGCGGTGACCGGGGGGGGCGCAGGGGTCGCAGGGGTCCCAGAGGGTGCAGGAGTCGCAGGGGTCGCAGGAACGGCAGCGACCGCCGAGGCGACCGGCCGGTCGAGCGCGAAGAGCGTCACCGCGTCGATGCCCGGCAACGGCAGGCCGGCGACGGTCGACTTCGGGTAGGCGAACTCCGCCACGACCTCGAGGCCGCGCTGGCGAACCTTGAGGTCGCTCGCGGCCTGCGGAATCGTGCGCGGCGCCGGCATCGGATCGCCCTTCTTGCCGCAGGCGAGGACGGGCAGGAAGAGGGCGCCCAGAAGGAGCGCGCCCAGGGCGCGCGTCGAGAGGCGAACCGGTCGGCTAGAGGACATAGCGGCTGAGATCCTGATTCTGGACGATGTCATCGAGAATTCTGCGAACGAATGCGGCGTCGATGTCGAGCACCACTCCGGCCATGTCCGGGGCTTCGAAGGAGACCTCCTCGAGCAGCCGTTCGATCACCGTGGCGAGCCGCCGGGCACCGATGTTCTCGGTCGAACGGTTGACCTCGACGGCGATGCGCGCGAGCTCGACGATCGCGTCTTCCTGGAAGCGGATCGTCAGCCCCTCGGCCCCCAGGAGCGCGGTGTACTGCTTGGTGAGGGCCGTCTCGGGCTCGGTGAGGATGCGGATGAAATCGGCCTCGGTGAGCGGCTCGAGCTCGACCCGGATCGGAAAGCGGCCCTGGAGCTCGGGGATCAGGTCGGAGGGCTTCGAGACGTGGAACGCCCCGGCGGCGATGAAGAGAATGTGGTCGGTCTTCACCGGCCCGTACTTGGTCGCCACCGTCGTACCTTCGACGACCGGCAGGAGGTCGCGCTGCACGCCCTCCCTGGAGATGTCGGGGCCGTGGCTCGAGCCTTCGCGCCCGGCGATCTTGTCGATCTCGTCGAGGAAGACGATGCCGGTCTGCTCGACCCGGGTGCGCGCCTCGCGCGCCAGCTGCTGACGATCGATCAGCTTCTCGGCCTCCTCGGCGATCAACGCTTCGCGGGCCTCGGCGACCGTGGCCTTCTGCCGTCGCCGCCGCGAGAAGAGGCCGGGCATCATCTCCTTGAGATTGATGCCGATCTCTTCGACGCCCTGGGGCGTGAACATCTCGAGCGACGGGGCACTGCCGTCCTCCACCTCGATCTCGACGATGCGCCCGTCGAGGGCGCCCGAGCGCAGCTTCTCGCGCAGCTTCTCGCGCGTCGAGTGGGCGTCCTCGGGGTGCGCTGCCGCCGCGCCGGTGCCCGCGGCGGGCGGGGCGCCCGTCACGCCCGCGGCAGGGGCCGGAACCGTTGGCGGCGAGGTGCCCAATGTCGCGAGCGTGGTCGCGCCGGAGGGAGGCCCCGGTGGCAGGAGCAGGTCGAGCAGGCGCTCTTCGGCGCGTTCGGCGGCGGTCGCCGCGACGGTTTCGCGACGCTCTTCGCGGACGATCGCGACGCCGATCTCGGTGAGGTCGCGCACGATCGATTCGCAGTCGCGGCCGACATAGCCGACCTCGGTGAACTTGGAGGCCTCCACTTTGAGGAACGGCGCCTTGGCAAGCTTTGCGAGGCGGCGGGCGATCTCGGTCTTGCCGACGCCGGTCGGCCCGATCATCAGGATGTTCTTGGGCACGATGTCGTCGCCGACTTCGCGCGGCAACTGCTGGCGCCGCCAGCGGTTGCGCAGGGCGATCGCCACCGAACGCTTGGCGGCGCGCTGGCCGACGACGTACTTGTCGAGCTCTGCGACGATCTGGCGCGGGGTCAGATTGTCGAGCGCGAGCTCCGGCCGATCGGCGGAAGCGCGCGGGCCGTCCGGCGGTGAGGCGGTCACAGCTCTTCCAGGGTCAGGCGGTCGTTGGTGTAGATGCAGAGCTCGGCCGCGATTCGCATCGCCTCGCGGGCGACCTCGTTCGCGGAGAGTGCCGTGTGGCGCAGAAGAGCCCGGCCTGCCGCGAGGGCGAAGTTGCCGCCGGAGCCGATGCCCAGCAGGCCGTCTTCGTCGGGCTGCAGCAGGTCGCCCGTGCCCGAGACGAGGAAGCTCTTCTCGGCGTCGGCGACGATCATCACCGCCTCGAGCTGGCGCAGGACGCGGTCGGTCCGCCAGTCCTTGGCGAGCTCGACCACGGCGCGTTCGAGGTTCTGGTTGAACTCCTCGAGCTTGGTCTCGAACCGGGTGAAGAGCGCCAGACCGTCGGCGGCGCCGCCGGCGAAGCCGACCAGCACCCGGCCCCCCTTCCCGGCACGCTTGACCTTCGCGGCGCCGGACTTCATCACGGCGTTGCCGAGGGTCACCTGACCGTCGGACGCCATCGCCACGCGGCCATCGCGTCGCACCAGGAGGACCGTCGTCGCGCGCATTCGGGGCATCGGACGGTCATTGTATCAACCGGACGACGCGGACCGGACGACGTGCGGCGGACGATGCTCAGACCTGCGCTGGCGGAGCTTCGGCGAAGTAGACGCGGATATGGGTACCGGCTCGCGGACGCGACTCGAGGGCGACGGCGGCGCGATGAGCGCGGAGGATCCCGAGAACGGAGGGCAGGCCGAGCCCGCGTCCGCGCTCCTTGGTGGTGAAGAACGGTTCCCAGATGCGCTCCATCGTCGCGACTTCCATGCCGGAGCCGTTGTCGATCACCTCGAGGAGCACGGCAGGGCCGGGCGTCATGCCGTCTCCGAGCAGGAGCGACCCGAGGTCGCCGGGTCGGAGCTCGACCCTCCGCGTCCGGACCAGCACCCGCCCGGGCTCCTGACCCTGCCCGGCGCCCGCGCCGGCGGCGCTCGTCGGCATGGCGGCGATGGTGGCGATGGCGTCGTGCGCGTTCGAGAGCAGGTTCAGGATGACCTGGCGGAGTTGGCTCGAATCCCCGCGGATCGGCGGCAGGCGCGGCGCGAGATCGAGGCGGGTGGCGGTGGAGAGGGTCGCCAGCGCCCGCAGCAGGTGGATCACGTCCTCCACCAGGGCGTTGAGGTCGATCGCCCGCGGCTCGATCTCGCCCCGGCCGGCGTAGACCAGAAGCTGGCGTGCCAGCTCCGTGGCCCGGTCGGCCGCCGCGCTGATGGCGAGCGCCCGGTCGCGAAGCGGCGAATCCGCAGGCAGCCGGTCGAGCAGCAACTCGACGTTGCCGACGATCGGCGTCAGCAGGTTCGAGAAGTCGTGCGCGATGCCGCCGGCGAGGAGCCCGAGACTCTCCAGACGCTCGGTGCGCCGCAGGAGCTCCTCGCTGCGCTTGCTTTCGGTGATGTCCTGGGTCATGCCGAGGATCTGGCGGATGCGCCCTTCGTCGTCGCGCAGGAACGGCGTGTTGTGCGACCGGAACCAGCGCCACTCGCCGTTCCTGTGCCGCAGGCGGAAGTCGACCGTCAGGGAGCTGCCGTCGACGAAGCCCTGCCAGCGCGTATCGCGATCGAGCGCCGCCGCCACGTCGTCGGGATGACAGAGCTTCGCGAACGGGTAGGGACCGAGAGCCGCGGCCTCGGCAGGGGAGTAGCCGAGCGCTGCCGGCACCGAGCGGTTGATGTAGATGTCGCGTCCGAGGTCGTAGTCGTAGATGAAGAGAAAATAGGGCGCGACCTCGGCGATCCGCGCCAGACGCCGGCTCATCTCCTGGGCGTCGCTCCGCACCTGCTCGCGGTCGGTGACGTCGCCGAGGAAGGCGAGCACCGCCGGCCGGTCGTGCCACCGCACCGGCATGGAGTGCACTTCGAGCACGAGAATGTCTCCGCCCGGGCGGACGATCTTCGTCACCGTGCTCCGTTCGCCCGTGTCGCCGGCGAGGCGGCGCAGGTAGAGCTCCTGGACGACGCTCTGGTCCGCAGGGTGGACGAAGTCGAGGAAGGAGGCTCCGATGAGCTGGTCGATGGCGCTCGCGGAGATGCGGGCGGCTGCGCGGTTCGCCACCGTGATCCGGCCGTCCTGAAGGACGAGGATCGCTTCGTGGCTGTTGTCGAAGGCGACACGGTAGTGCGCGTCGGCCGCAGGCTCGGCCCCGGCGGCGGTCGCCGGCGGCGCGCCTGCGGACGGTGGCCTCGTTTCGTGCATCCCGGGAGCTCCTGTCGACTCCGGTTCTAGCCTACTCGCATTCCGTCCGCCGCGGAGGTACGGGCTGGGCGTGCCCGCAGGAGCGGCCCGCGAGGGTCGTGAGCGCCGGAAGCGCCGTGATCGAAGCCACGAGACGCCGGATCGCGGCCGGGGCGCCCTCGAGGAAGAGCGTCGGCTCCGCCAGCTCGAGCTCGAGCAGGAGTGGGTCGCCGGCGTCGTCGCGGGCGAGGTCGACACGCGCGTAGAGGGCCTCCGGAGTGCCGGTCGCCTCCCGGGCGGCGGTGAGGATGCGCCGCGCCGCGGCGAGCTCGTCGGGCGCCGCAGCGACCGGAATGCCCTCGGGTACGCCGGCCCGGCGTCCGCCGAGAGTAAGTGCGTTCTTGCGCACGGCGTGGCTGAACTGGCCGTCGATGTGGACGAGGGAGCGTTCGCCATGGGTCTCGACCGACCTCAGGAACGGCTGCACGAGCATGTCGCGCGCGGGCAGCAGGCGCGCGAGGTGTGCCTCGCCGGCCTCCTTGTCATCGGCGCGCACGACGATCGTCTCCCAGGAGTCGGCGGAGATGGCCGGCTTGAGGACAGCGTCACCCCAGCCCCGGGAGGCGAGAAGCCGGGAGAGGGTTCCGGCTGCGCAATCCATGGAGCGTGGCAGGAGTGCCGTCGGAACGACCGGCAGACCCCGCGCTGCGAGCTCCACGAGGTACCCCTTGTGCAGGTTCCAGCGCACCGTCGGCAGCGGGTTGACCAACAGCGTCGCCGCGGCGGCGCGCTCCGCCCAGGCGAGAAACTCCGCCGCGCGGTGAAAGTAGTCCCAGGGCGACCGCAGCAGGGCGACCCGCGTCGACCCCCAGTCGAAATCCGGATCGTCCCAACAGACGATCCCGACGTCGAGCCCGGCGGCTCCGAGCGCCCGGGCGAGCGGCCGGTCGTCGGGGAAGAGCTCGGGAAGCTCGGCGCAGGTGACGAGCGCGATGTCCATCAGGCCTTCTGCGCGCTCGCGGGGGAGATGTCGGCGGGGGCGCTGTCGGCGGGGGTTGCGGTCGTCTCCGGACCCGGCCCGCCCTGCGCGCGGGCGCGTGGGTGGGCGTCGCGGTAGACCGCCTGCAGGCGCTCGATGTCGACGTGGGTGTAGCGCTGGGTCGTCGACAGCGAGCTGTGGCCGAGCAACTCCTGAATGGCCCTGAGGTCGGCGCCGCACTCGAGAAGGTGGGTGGCGAAGGTATGGCGGAGGGTGTGCGGATGGACGCCGCTCGCGGTGGCGGTCGCATCGACGTAGCGGTCGAGGATGCGGCGCACCGAGCGGTCGGTGAGGCGCTCGCCGCGCAGGTTCACGAACAGGGGCTCCTCGGAGGCTGGCGCGCGGCGACCGGCGAGGGCGCGCTCGCGCAGCGCCGTCCAGCCGCCGCGCCAGGCGCGTAGCGCCGCCTGCGCGGGACGCCCGAACGGCACCATGCGCTCCTTTCCCCCCTTGCCGAGGGTGCGGAGCACGCGCTCCTTGAGCTCGACGTCGCGCCAGTCGAGTCCGACCAGCTCGGCGACACGCAGGCCGGTGGCGTAGAGCAGCTCGAGGACGGCGCGATCCCGCTGCGCCATGGGTTCCTCCCCGGCCGGGGCTGCGAGCAGGGCCTCGATCTCGCCCGGTCGCAAGTGGCGGGGCAGGAGCTGCGGCGCCTTCGGGGTGCGCACCCGCTGCGCCGGGTTCGCGGCGGCTTCCCCGACCCGGCAGGCCCAGCGGAAGAAGGTCCGCAGGGCGGAGAGGGCGCGCCCCTGGCTGCGCCGCCCATGGTCCTTGGCGAGCGCGGCGAGGTAGGAGCGCACGGCGACGACGTCGATGGCGGCGAGGTCGATCGCCTCGGGAGGCTGGTTCCAGTAGTCGACCGAGAGGAACTCGACGAAGCGCAAGAGGTCGCCTTCGTAGGCGCGGACCGTGTGCGGCGAGAGGGCGCGTTCGCCTTCGAGATGAGCGAGGAAGCGGACGATCAGAGCCCGCACTGCGCCTTCCACTCGCCGAGCGCGGCGAGCGCCCGCCGGGCATAGACGCCGCGGCGTTCGTCCTTCTTCGGCAGCGGCTCGACGGGCGTGAACAGCCCGTAGTGGATGTTGGCGGGCTGGAAGTGCTTGGGATCGGACTCGGTCAGATGGCGCGCGAGCGCGCCGAGCGCTGTGGTCGCCGGAAAAGAGGGGGGTGGCGCACCGTCCTCGCCCGCCCGGCGCTCGAGCACGAGATAGAGCGCCACCGCGAGTCCGGTGGCCGCCGACTCGAGGTAGCCCTCGACGCCGGTGATCTGGCCGGCGAGGCGCAGCCGGGGCGACTTCTTTACCCGGTAGTCGGCCGTCAGGTGGCTGGGCGAGTTGATGAAGGTGTTGCGGTGGATCTGGCCGAGGCGGACGAACTCGGCGTTCGCGAGCCCGGGCAGCATGCGAAAGACGCGCTGCTGGTCGGGCCACTTCATCCGCGACTGGAAGCCGACCAGGTTGAAATGGCTCTTGGTGAGGTTCTCCTGGCGCAGCTGCATCACCGCCCAGGGCCGGTTGCCGTCGAGGCCGCGCAGGCCCACGGGCTTCATCGGCCCGAACCGGAGCGTGGCTTCGCCGCGCCGCGCGAGCTCCTCGATCGGCAGGCAACCCTCGAAGAAGAGCGCCTTCTCGAAGTCGTGGAGCGGCAGCACCTCGGCGTCGAGGATCGCCTGGTAGAAGGCGGCATACTGCGCCTTGTCGAGCCCCGAGTTGAGGTAGTCGTCGCCGTTGCCTTTGCCGTAGCGCGACATCCAGAAGAGCTGCGTCATGTCGAGCGACTCGCCGTCGACGATCGGCGCGATGGCGTCGTAGAAGTAGAGGTAGTCGCTCCCCAGGAGCTCGCCCAGCTCGGCGGCGAGCGCCGGCGAGGTGAGCGGTCCGGTGGCGAGGACGGTGTCGTGCTCCGCCGTCAGTGCGGCGAGATCGGTGACCTCTTCGCGCCGGATCTCGAGTCCCTCGAGGGCTTCGAGCTTCGCCGAAACGGCGGCCGCGAAGCGGTCACGATCGACCGCGAGGGCGCTGCCGGCTGGGACCGCGCATTCACGCGCGGTCCCGATCACCAGCGAGCCGAAGAGCTCCATCTCGCGCTTCAAGAGCCCGGCGGCATGCTCCGGGTCGTCGCTGCGCAGGGAGTTCGAGCACACCAGCTCGGCGAAGTCGCCGCTCTTGTGCGCCGGCGTCTCGCGCACCGGTCGCATCTCGTGCAGCACCACGGGCACCCCGCGCGAAGCGAGCTGAAAGGCGCACTCGCTGCCGGCGAGTCCTCCACCGACGATATGGACGGGAGCGAGCGGGGAGGGCATGGCCCGCATTGTAGCTGCCGTGACCCCTGGACAGCCCCGTTTCCGCCTGTAGAGGTAAGGGCGGGACACCTCTGCCGCCCGGGGAGATCTCCGATGGACGCCGCGCTCGCCATGCCGAACTTCCTCACGCGCCCGAAGCTGGGCGAGACCCTGCGGTTCTTCGGCCTCCTCTCGGGCGCCGAAGTCGAGATTGCCCTCAGCCGGCAGGCGAACGAGGGCGGCCGCCTCGGCACCTGCCTGCTCGACACCGGCCTGATGGACGAGGCGACGCTTCTCGCGGCGCTCGGCGCACAGCTCCATGCTGCGACCGTCGATGGCGCGACGCTCGCCGCCGTGCCGCAATCGAACGCGACCCTGCTGCCGGCGCGCGCTGCCCTGGTCGCCCGCGCCGTGCCGCTCGCCAGGAACGGCCGCACCCTCGAGGTCGCCATGCTCGATCCGGGCTCCATGCGCCTGATCGACGAGCTTTCGGCGGTCAGCCGGATGATCATCGTGCCGCGCCTCGCTCTGGAGGTGCGCCTGACGGAGTGCCTCGAGCGGCTCTACGACCAGACGATCTCAGGGCGGCTCGCCCGCACCCGGGCGAGGATCGAGCGGCGGCGAGAGAAGCAGGATTGCCAAGCGTCCTGAAGCCGTGAGGCCGTGACAGGACGGCGGGAGATCACCAGAAGACGCGGATGCCGAAGCTCTCGAACGCCGGGTCTCGGGTGACGAGCGGCAGCTCCTCGAGCGTGCTCTGCGCCGCGAGCATGCGATCGAAGGGGTCGCGGTGGGGATGAGGCCAGGCGCCCGCTCGTTGCGCATGCTCGATCGCGACCGGCAGGGCGGCGAAGCCGGCGCGTCGTACCCAGCCGTCGATATCCTGGACGAGCTCGCTCGCGACCGCGAGCTTTCCGAGGCGGTACTTGGTCGCGATCTCCCAGGCCGAGGCGGCGGAGACGAGGATCTCGTTCTGTGGTTCGGCGACGACCTCGCGCGCCGCCGGCGAGAGCCTCGGGTCGTCGAAAAGCCACCAGAGCAGGGCGTGAGTGTCGAGCAGGAATCTCAACTTTCCCATGCCGCAAGCTCCTCTTCCGGGAGAGGAGCGAACAGATCCTCGGCGACCTTTCCGTGGAGGAGGCCGGGCTGGCGGCGCGCCGGTGCCTGCAGCGGGCAGAGGCGGGCGTGCGGCCGGCCGCTTTTGGAGATGATGACCTCTTCGCCGGCGTGCGCCCGATCCAATAGCTTGGAGAGGTGCGTCTTCGCCTCATGGACGCTCACGGTCTTCATTCTGAAATTGTGACCAACAAGGTGAGCTAAGTCAACCAAGCGTCAGTGGGTCATCCGATCTGACCTTCCTTCGGGGGGTGGAGAGGGTGGTACGCCCTCGATGCGTTTCGCTGCGCCCTACGCACCCTACAAGGTGTTACCTACTCGGTGGCGCCGGGGCTTTCCGGGGCCTCGTAGGGTGCCGTGTAGTCGCACTCCTCGTTGGGGCAGACGAGCTCGGTGCCGCGGCGTTTGGTGGTCTTCAAGGTGAGGAGGGCGTAGGCGCACTTTGGGCAGGGTTGGGCGACTGGCGGGTTCCAGAGCGCGAACTTGCAGTCGGGGTAGCGGCTGCAGGAGTAGAAGATCTTGCCGCGGCGCGACTTCTTCTCCTGGATCGTGCCCTGCTTGCACTCGGGACACGCGACGCCGGTGTCCTTCGGTGGCGCCGGCGGCGGCCCGGTCTTGCGGATGTTCTTGCACTCCGGGTAGCCGGTGCAGCCCAAGAAGGTGCCGAAGCGGCTGCGGCGCATCGCCATGGGCTTGCCGCACTTCTCGCACGGCAGGGTATCGGATGGCTCCGCCGACGTTGCGGCTCCGCCTTCGGCGCCGGCGTTCAGGTCGCGCGTGTAGTCGCAGGGCGGCTCGTTGCGGTAGGTGCTGCAGCCGAGGAAGGCGCCGTAGCGGCCGAAGCGCATCACCAGATCCGAGCCGCACTTGGGGCACTTCTCTTCGACCGGCACGCCGTCGCGCTTGACGTTCGGCATCTTGTCGGTGGCGGTCGCGAGGTCCTTCGAGAAGCGGCTGTCGAACTCCTCGACCGCCTGCTTCCAGGGCATCTTGCCCTCCTCGATGCGGTCGAGCTCCTCCTCGAGCTGGGCGGTGTAGCCTTCGTTCAGGATGTCGGCGAAGCCCTGTTGCAGCATGCTGTTGACCATCTTGCCGAGCGCCAGCGGGTTGAATCGGCCCTCGAGCTTTTCGGCGTAGTCGCGCGTGGTCAGCGTCGAGAGGATCGCGGCGTAGGTCGAAGGCCGGCCGATCCCGTTCTCCTCGAGCGCCTTGACCAGCGTCGCCTCGCTGAACTGCGCCGGCGGCTGGGTGAACTTCTGCTCCTTGTCGAGCTTGACCAGCCTCAGCGTCTCGCCTTCCTTGAGGGCCGGCAGGAGCCCATCGGACTCGTCCTCGTCGTCGACGTCGCCCTTTTGCGCGGCGCGGCGCTCCGCGGCCTCCTCCTTGGCCTCCTGGTAGACGGCGAGGAAGCCCGGGCTCTTCATGACCTTGCCCGCGGCGCGCAGGGTGTAGATGCCGTTCTCGATGTCGACCTGGGTGACGTCGAAGACCGCCGGCAGCATCTGGCTGGCGATGAAGCGCTCCCAGATCAGGCGATAGAGCTTGAAGTCGTCGGGCTCGAGGTAGGGCGCGACCGCCTCGGGGGGCAGGTCGAGATAGGTCGGGCGGATCGCTTCGTGGGCATCCTGGGCGCCCTTCTTCGAGGCGTAGACGTTCGGTTTCGCCGGCAACTTGTCGGCGCCGTAGGTCGCGGCGATCGTCTCGCGCACGGCGTCGATCGCCTCCGCCGCCACCCGCGTCGAATCGGTACGCATGTAGGTGATGAGACCGATCTGGCCACGGTCGCCGATCTCCTTGCCTTCATAGAGACCCTGGGCGATGCCCATCGTGCGCTTCACCGAGTAGCTGAACTTCCGGGCCGCCTCCTGCTGCAGACGGCTGGTGATGAAGGGGGCCGAGGGGCGCTGCTTCGACTCCTTGCGCTCGATCGCGGCGACCTTGAACTTGCCCGCCAGGAGGTCCTTCTCGATGGCGGCGGCCTGCGTCCCGTCGCCGACCCTGGCCTTCTTGCCCGAGATCTGGTGCAGGCGGGCCGTGAACTCCGGCGGCGTCTTGGCAGCGAAGCGCCCGCCGACGATCCAGTATTCCTCCGGATTGAAGGCATCGATCTCGGCCTGGCGCTCGCAGACCATCTTGAGCGCCACCGACTGCACCCGGCCGGCGGACAGGCCCCGCTTCAGCTTGTCCCAGAGCAGCGGCGACAGCTTGAAGCCCATCAACCGGTCGATGACGCGCCGGGCCTGCTGGGCGTCGACCCGGTTGTAGTCGATCTTGGACTTGTTCTCGAGCGCCTTCATGACCGCGCTCTTGGTGATCTCGTTGAAGGTGACGCGGTGCATCTCCCCCTCGACGTCGCCCAGAACCTCGGCGATGTGCCAGGCGATCGCCTCGCCTTCGCGGTCCGGGTCGGGGGCGAGGTAGATCTGCTTGGCCTTCTTCGCCGCTTCCTTCAGTTTTTTGACGACGTCCTTCTTGGTGGCGAGGACGGCGTAGGTCGGTTCGAATCCGGGTCCCAGCCCCATGTCCTTCTTGGGCAGGTCGCGAATGTGTCCGACGGAAGCTTCGACGGCCCAGTCGCGCCCGAGGAACTTCTTCAGGGTGCGCGTCTTGGCGGGGCTTTCGACGATGATCAGGTTTTTGGCCACGGGAGTCCGATAAGGAAGGCGGCGCGGCGAAAATTCCGCGCCGGAGGGTGCCGGAGCCGCGGGATGCCTCCCGGGGCTTGCGAAACGAGCCGGCCGGCTTGGGGGGCCTTCCGGCAGCTTTTCGAAGGGGCGGAGGCTACCACAGCCGTCAAGGGGACCCCCGGCGGTAGCCGCCCACGGCGGACCGGATCGCCCAGCCGGCGAGCTCCAGCTCGAGCAGCGCCCCGACCGCCACATCGATACCGAGATCGGCGTTCGCCGCCAGCTGGTCGATGGCGAGGTCGCGCGTCGGATCGAGCGCCTGGAGCAGTGCGGACTGCGCCGGCGGCAGGCTCGGCGGGGCCAGCACCGTGCCCTCCGGGCTCGCACCGCGAGCTTCCCCGGTGGGCAGGCCGAGGCGCTCCAGGATGTCCGCCGGGTGGGTGACCGGCGCGGCGCCGTCGCGCAGGAGGTCGTTCGTCCCCAGGGCCTGCTCGTCGGTGATCCGCCCAGGGACGGCCAGGACTTCCCGCCCGAGCTCGAGGGCGAGCCGTGCGGTGATCAGCGAGCCCGAATGCGCCGCCGCTTCGACCACCACCGTGATTCCGGCCAGGGCGGCGATGATCCGGTTGCGAATGGGGAAGTTTCCCGCCGTCGGGCCGAGAGCGCAGGGGAACTCGCTGATCAGGGCGCCGCGGCCGCGGATGCGCTGCCCCAGCTCGCGGTGTCCCTTGGGGTAGTCGCAGGAGAGCCCACAGCCGAGGACGCCGATCGTCAGACCGTGCTCGGCGGCGAGAGCGCCCTGATGGGCGGCGGCATCGATCCCCCTGGCGAAACCGGAGACCACGACGACCCCCTGTCGGGCGAGCTCCCTGGCCAGCCAGGAGGCGACTTCGAGACCGTAGGGCGAGGCCTTCCGCGAGCCGACGATGGCGACTGCCGGGAAGCTCGAGGTGGGGCCCGACAGGGCGGCCTCGGCTGCGGGCAGGGTGGCCCGAGCGCCCGGATGCTCGAAGAGGGCCGCGCCCGAGCCGGCGATGGCAAGAACCGGCGGCGGCAATGCGAGGTCGGCGAGCCGGGTGGGATAGTCCGTTTCGAGCCGGGTCACGAGCCGCGCTCCGAGGCGCTCGGCCGCCTGTTCCTCCGCAAGGAGTGTCGCCTTCGCTCCTGCGACTCCCTGGATGGCGGCCCGGGCGTAATCCAAGGAGATGGAGAATCGGCTGGCCAGGGCTCTCTCGCGGCCGGGCTGCATGCAGTCCCGCCAGGTGTCGATCTCCTGCGCCAATCGGCACAGCGCCGCCCGGGGAAGTCCCGGGCAGGAGTTGAGGGCGACCAGGAGAGCGCGGTCGGAGGGGCGGTCTGGGCCTTGCATCCCGTTCATGAGCAGTTGGTAAAGACGAAATTCCAGGTCCACATCTGGCAGTTGTGCCGCAAAGATGCGGAGACCGATATGCCGGGGGGTACAGCCGGACTCCGGGAATGCGTCGTATATTCTGCCGACCGGTCGGCAAGGCACGCTGCGGGCCCCTGCCGCACGAGGTCTTTCCGGCTGGCGAGCAAGAGGGGGTTTATGAACCGGCTCAAGGTCGCGCGCAGCGCAGTCACAGTGTCGGTCCTGATGTGGAGTGTCTGGAGTCCCCCCGGTGCGGCCGCCAAGTCCGCCCCGGACGCCAAGTCCCAGCTCGCTTTCGGGGTCGACATGGCCAAGCGCGGGCTGTGGAGCGAGGCGCTCTTCCGGTTCGAGCAGGCGCGACTCCTCGCGCCCGGCAGTGTCTCGATCCTCAACAACCTGGCGATCTGCTACGAGGCTGGCGGCCGCTTCGAGGAGGCGCTCGAGGCCTATCGCGAAGCGCTCCAGCTGGCGCCCGAGAACAAGGCCGTAAAGCAGAACTACTCCCGTTTCGCCGAGTTCTACCAGGGCTACCGTCCCCGCAAGGCGACGGCTCCCGCGACGGCCCCGGCCCCCGTGCCGGTGCCGGAGGAAGCGCCGGCGCCCCCGACGGACGCCCCCGCATCCCCGCCGTCCCCAACGTCCCCAACGTCCCCAACGTCCGATGCTGCACCCGGCGCAGCCGCCGACCCGGCCGCGCCGCCGCCGGCCGCCGAACCGGTCTCCGGAGGTGGCGCGTGACCGGATCCCGCGGGTCCCGCCGGCGCCAAATGCCGCTCTGGCTTTCGGCAACGCTGCTCGCGGCCGCGCTCGGGACGCTCGGGTTCGAAGCACCGGCCGCCGCCGCCGTCGAGGTCAAGCTCCGCCTTCCGGTCCGGGCGCGCATCGATCTCGCCGGCAAGCGCACGATCACTCCGGCCCCCTTCATCGTCGTCACGCGTGAGGGCGCCGGTGAGACGCCGGGCGCCTCCTCGCTCAACGTGCAGCGCGAGTTCGAGCGCTACCTGGTCAAGGTCCTGCGGCGCGAGACCTCGCTCAAGATCCTCGAGAGCGGCCCGGTCGACTACCCCTCTTACGACCTCGATGTGCTGTCGCGCAACGTCGAATTCTGGCGCGCCCTGGGCGAACGCAGCCAGGCCGATCTGATCGTCGCCGGCAGCCTCGACTTCGACGTCCAGGACAAGAGTGGCTACCGCACGGAAGAGTACGTCTCGCCTTACGATGGTCGGGTCTACTACCGACAGGTCCTGGTCGAGCGCACCGGCTTCGACTACGACATCGCCATGATGGTCTTCGACGGCCAGACCGGCGAGCGCATCTTTTTCGACAACTTCAAGGACTTCAAGCAGTTCGAGGGTGAAGGCGCCGATCCCCTGAAGGGGATGTTCGAGAACCTGGCCTCGCTCGAGGACCGCATCGTCAACATCTTCACCCAGAAGACCGTCGAGACCAGCCGCACGCTGTTGACCGATTGACCGGAAAGGAGTTCCCTTTGGCTCATCTGGACCGCCTGGATCGATCGGCTGCTCGCACCGGCCGCGCCTTCGCCCGGCTCGCTGGCGCTGCTCTCGCCGCTCTGCTCTTCCTTGCCCTGGCCCCCGCCGCGGAGGCCCAGTTCGGCAAGAACAAGATCCAGTATCGCGACTTCGACTGGAAGCTCTATTCTTCGCCGCACTTCACCTTTTTCTACTACGAGTCCGAGGCCGACCAGCTCGAGAAGGTGGCCTCGCTCGCCGAGAGTGCCTACGACCGGCTGACGCGGGAGTTCGATCATCAGATCCAGGATCCGATCCCGATGATCTTCTACCTCACGCATTCGGCGTTCGAACAGAACAACATCATTCTGAACTTCATCCCGGAGGGTGTCGGCGCGTTCGCGACTCCGGTGCGCAACCGCATGGTCCTGCCGATCGACCTGCCGGACGGCGAGCTCTTCGCCCTGATCCTCCACGAGCTGACCCACATCTTCCAGTACGACATCCTCTACGCCGGCAAGGTCGGGCGAGGGGTCGGCGGCGGGGCTCCGCAGTGGTTCATGGAGGGAATGGCCTCCTACATGGCGAAGGACGAGTCCACCTCCGACAAGATGTACCTGCGCGATGCGGTGGTGAACGACTCGATCCCCTCGATCCTGCAGCGCGGCACCTCCGGGTTCCTCGCCTACCGTTTCGGCCATGCTGCCTTCGACTTCATCGAGGAGCGCTGGGGCAAGGAGGGGTTCCGCGACTTCCTGTTCGAGTTTCGCAACACGTTCGGCGGCCGGGCCGACCGCGCGGTCGAGCGCTCCTTCCGGATCGATCCGGAGGATTTCGACCTCGACTTCCGCCGCTGGCTGCGCAAGAAGTACCTGCCGCAGCTGGTCGAGACCGGCGAGCCTTCCGATTTCGGACGGCCGTTCCGCGACGACAAGGGCGAGATCCAGCAGGTCCTTTCGCCGGCAGCGTCGCCGTCCGGCGATCTGGTGGCGGCGCTCGCCGTCACCCGCGGCGATCTCGACATCGTCCTGTACGACACTCGCACGCGGCGTCCGATCGCCAACCTGACGAAGGGCTATACCGGCGAGTACGAGTATCTGGGGGCGCAGTTCCTGACCATCGGCGCGCGCATGGGCCGCGACATCTCCTTCTCGGCCGACGGCAACTACGTCGCCGCCTTCGCCAAGCGCGAGCGCGGCCGCAGCCTGATGATTTTCGACGTGCTCGAGCGCAAGCTCGTGAAGACGATCGAGATGGAGGTCGAGCAGCAGATGAACCCGGCCTTCAGCCCCGACGGCCGGACCGTCGCGTTTTCCGGCAACCGGGCCGGCCGGTTCGACATCTACACGGTCGACCTCGAGACTCGCGAGGTGACGAACGTCACCGATGACGAAACCTACGACGGCGCCCCGGTCTTTTCGCCCGACGGCGCCTCGATCGTGTTCACCTCCGTGATCGGCGAGAACGACGGCCATCTGTTCCGGGTCGATCTCGCCAACCGCAGCCAGCGCTACCGCCTGACCGAGGGCAACTGGACCGACAAGGACGCCATCTACAGCTCGAACGGCACCTGGCTGGTCTTCACCTCGGACCGCACCGGCATCGACAACATCTACGCCATGGAGCTCGCGACCGGCCGGACGCTGCAGCTCACCAACGCGGTCACCGGCTGTCTGATGCCGACCGTGCTCAAGCGCCAGGGCGAAATCGACCAGGTGGTCTACGCCGGCTTCTGGCGCGGCGGCTTCGACCTCTACCTGGTGGACATCGACAAGCCGGTGGCCGACGCCACGATCGCGATTCCGCCGGCCGAGCCGACGGTGGCGCAGCCGCTCGAACAGTTCGAGCCCGACATCCGGGTGACCCTCGACGAGGCCAACCGCTCGCAGTACCGGGGCTTCAAGCTCTTCGTCGAGGACGCCGGGGCATCGGTCGGCGTCACCGACGACCAGACCCTGCTCGGCTATACCTACCTTTCGCTCAGCGACTATCTGGGCGACCGGCGCCTGGTCATCAACTTCAGCTCGGTCTCGAGCTTCTCGAATTTCGACGTCGCCTACTTCGACCTCTCGCACCGCTGGACCTGGTCGGTGCAGGCGTTCGACCGGCGCGACTTCTACGTCCTCGGCGGCATCTCCGGCTCGCCCCTCGATCGCGAAGAGCGCCAGCAGGCGATTCAGCAGACCGGCGCCCAGGGCTCGTTCATCTACCCGTTCTCGCTCTATCACCGGGTGTCGGCCGGCGCCGGCTACATCTTCCAGAAGGCGGACCTGTTCACCGGGCAGGTCGTCCCGGACGAGAACGGGAACCCGGTGCCCGAGATTCAGAACTTCGAGGACGAATATCCCTACGTCACGGCAGCCCTGGTCGGCGACAGCGCGGTCTTCACCCAGCACGGGCCGGTCTCGGGCCGGCGCTGGCGCCTCGACGCGGTCTACGCCTTCGACCAGGACGCCGGCGGAGCGCTCTACACCCAGTACGAGCTGGAGATGCGCCAGTACCTCGCCGTCAGTCAGCGCAGCAACCTGGCGCTGCGCCTCTACACCGGGTACGCCGGCGGCAACGAGGTCCTCCCGCTCTACTTCGGCGGCCTGGACGACCTGCGGGGCGTCGACTTCCGTTCGATGGTCGGGGATCGCGTCTTCTACACCAACATCGAGTACCGCTTCCCGTTGATCGACGTCCTGGCGACGCCGCTCGTGAGCTTCCGCGGGGTGCGTGGCCGCGTCTTCCTGGATGTCGGAGGCGCGTGGTTCGACGTCTACGGTCAGGATTTCGACTTCTGGAACAGCGAGGACGGCCGTCTCCAGGACGCAGTCTCGTCCTACGGGTTCGGTGTCACCATCAACCTCATGGGCATCGACCTGAACTGGGACTTCGCGCAGCTCTGGGACTTCAAGGACAGCCTGGACGACAGCTTCGGTACCCAGTTCTGGATCGGAACGCGCTTCTAGGGCGGGGCGCGCGAGCATCGATGAGTCCCGAACCTTCGGTCGATCTGGAGCGCCGCGTCAGGGAGCAGGAGGCACTGCTCGAGATCGGTCTCGAGCTCGCCGCCACGCTCGACCTGCGTCGCGTGCTCTCTCTCGCTCTGACCAAGGCCGAGGAGTTCTGCCGGGCCGAGACGAGCTCGATCTGGGAGGTCGACGAGGCGGCGGGCGACCTCTTCTTCCGTGTCGTTCGCGGGCGCGCCGCGCCGGAGATCGAGAATCTCCGCATCCCCATCGGGCAGGGAATCGTCGGCGCCGTGGCGGCCAGCGGGCGCGTCGAGACGATCAACGACGTCGCGAGCGACCCCCGCTGGCGCGGCGACGCCAGCGAGCAGTTCGACACCCGGGCGATTCTCGCGGTGCCGCTCACCGCTCGCGGCAAGGTCATCGGCGTCCTGCAGCTCCTCAATCCGGTCGGCAAGGAGGCGTTTTCCGCGGGCGACGTCCGCCGCATGCAGCTCTTCGCCGGCCCGCTCGCCCATGCGCTCGAGAACGCCCGTCTCTACGCGGCGCAGCAGCGCCTGTTCGTCGAAACCGTGACGGCGCTGGCCGAGGCCGTCGAGAAGCGCGATCCCTACACCGGCGGGCATCTGCGCCGGGTGGTCGCTTACTCGCTGCTGCTCGGGCGCGAGCTCGGCCTCGACTCCGAGGCGCTCGAGGGCCTCGCGCTCGGTGCGACGCTGCACGACATCGGGAAGATCGGTGTTCCCGACCAGGTTCTGCTCAAGCCCGGGAAGCTCGACGACGAGGAAGCGGCGGCGATGCGCCGCCACCCGGAGGACGGCGCCGAGATCGTGTCGCGCATCGAATCGCTCGCCGGGATCCTGCCGATCGTGCGCAGCCATCACGAGAGGATCGATGGCCACGGTTACCCCGACGGCCTCGCGGGCGAGGCGATTCCGCTCGCGGCGCGAATCGTCGCCGTGGCGGACACGTTCGACGCCATGACCACCAGCCGCCCCTACCGCCAGGCGTTGGCGTACGACATCGCCGCCCAGGAGATCGTCAGGCATGCCGGCGTTCAGCACTGCTCGACCGTCGTCTCGGTTTTCGAGCGTCTTTTCACCGCCGGCCGCTTTCGCGTCGAGGCGGGAGAGCTGTTGGCTCGTACCTTGTCGGAGAAAATCGAGCAAGAGTACAATGACTGGTAAGCGATGAAAGTAGAGATTCTCGGAAGTTACGGCGGTGAGAGTATCGACTGCCGCATGACCTGTCTGCTGCTCAACGATTCGATCGCGCTCGATGCGGGCTCGCTCTCGCAGAGCCTGCCGATCGAGCGCCAGCGCCTCGTGCACTCGATCGTGCTGACTCATTCCCACATGGATCACACGTCGTCGTTGCCTTTCTTCATCGAGAACGTCTTCGGCAAGCTCCGCGAGGCGGTGGACATCTATGCCTCGCCGGCGACGATCTACGCGCTGCGCCGACACCTGTTCAACAACGACACCTGGCCCGACTTCACCCGGCTCCCCAACCATCTGCTGCCGGTGATCCGCTTCCACGAGCTGCAGGACGAGGTGCCGATCGTCATCGGAGAGGTCGGGGGCAGCGGCGGCGTGCGTCTCACTCCGATCCCGGTGAACCACGTCGTTCCGACCTACGGTTTCCTCATCGAGAGCGACGGCGCGAGCTTCCTCTGGTCGAGCGACACCGGACCGACGCAGCGCCTCTGGGAGATCGCCAACCGCGCGAAGAACCTGCGCGGAATCTGGATCGACTGCAGCTTCGACAACGCGATGCAGGGGATCGCCGACGTCTCGGGCCACTTGACGCCGGCGACGGTGGGTCTCGAGTTGAAGAAGCTCGAGCACCGCGTGCCCATCCTCCTGCACCACCTGAAGCCGCCCTGCATCGAACAGATCCAGCGGGAAGTCTCCGCTCTCGGCAACTCCGACATCGGCTTCCTCGAGCAGGGCCGGACCTACGAGATCTGAGGCCGGCCGCGTCGACTGGAAGCGCTCGAGCCCGGATCGCCGGGTGCTAGCATTCGGGTGTGCTCGCGCCTCTGGATGCAGCGATTCTCCGCCAGCTGTTCGAGGCCCTGAACCGGGAGAGAGTGGAGTACGTCCTGGTGGGAGGTCTGGCGCTCCTCGTGCACGGGCTAGGCAGGACGACAGAGGATATCGACCTCTTTGTCGCGCCGGGTGAGGAGAACACCGGGCGAGTCCGCTCAGCGCTCAACGCGGTCTTTGACGATCCGGAGATTGCCGGCATTACGGCTCGGGACCTCTCGGGAGAGTACGGCGTCGTGCGTTACGGACCGCCGGCACACGAATTCCTGATCGACCTCCTCGTACGAATCGGCGAGATGTTCCACTATCGCGATCTGGAGTGGGAAGTGAAGGACTTCGATGGCGTTCCGGTGCGGGTGGCGACTCCCTTGACGCTCTTTCGTATGAAGCGAGGAACCGCGCGCGAGCTCGATCGCGCCGATGCGGAGCAGCTCCGCCGCAGGTTCTCGCTGGACGAGAACTGAAATGCCTGTCAAGAGATTTCGGGATCTGGACGAGGCGAGGCGGGAGCTCGAGGCGGGTCCGCGAGCCAGTGTGGCCACTTTTCTCGCGCTGAGCGATTTCGCGCGACGCGTTCGCCGGGCAGGCAGAGGGATCGAGGCGCGGCCTTCGACGCGCGGCGTTCATCGTTTTCGGTCGCTCGACGAAGCCCAAGAGGACCGCCTCCGCTCGTCGACGTAGCCGATGCCGCCCTCTCCTACCCTCGAATGACCGGAGTCCCACAATCTCTGGAGCGCCTCGTCCCGGCGGAGATCCGCAGGCGGGGAGAGGACTATGTCGCGCGCAAGACGGTCCGGCTCGTGCGGGCCGAAGCGGGCTCCGTCACGGCGGAGGTGCGCGGCACGTACCTGTACACGGTCGAGCTCCGGCAGCGTCACGGCCGCGCCTACTACTCCTGCAGCTGCCCCTACTTCGATCGCGAGGTCGAAGTCTGCAAGCACATCTGGGCGGTGGTCGCGACGGTGTCTTCGCGACTGGGGCTCGAGAGCTGGCCGGCGCGCAAGGACGATTGGTATGCCAGCCTCGAGCTCGCCGCCGGCGACTTCGATCGCGAAGGCCCCGGAGCGGATGCCTCCGCCACCGGCGAGGATTCGTTCTCGCGGCTCGCGAGGCCCTCCACCCACCTGCCGGCATCGGCGGTATCGGAGCCAGCGGCGGCATCGGCGGCATCGGAGCCAGCGGCCAGCGGCGAGGGTCCGGTCCGCCCGGCGAAGAGCTGGCGGACCGAGCTCGCCCGCATCGGCGTGCTCACCCGCCATCATCTCCACCCTTCCGCCGAGGGACCCGCCGCTTCGGCACGCGAGCTTCTCTACGTACTGCGCCGGCCGCCGACCGCGGGCGGTCGCTGCCTCCGGCTGACCTGCGAGGTGCGCTCTCCCGGCAAGGACGGAGAGTGGGGAAAGCGGACGCACCTGCGGATCGAACGCCATCTCATCCCTGCGCTGCCGGAGATCGCCGACCGGGAGATTCTCGGGCTTCTGGCCGGAGTGCAGGCTGCCGACACCTATGGTGGCGGTTTCGACTCCTGGCGGCGCGAGCTCCTGCCGCACTCCTTCGACCTCGAGCCGTTTCAGGTCGCGGCGCTGTTTCCGGCCCTGTGCGCGACGGAGCGGCTGCGGGCCGAGATCGTGGGCGCCGACGGCGCGAGACAGCTCGGGCCCGCGATCGCCTGGCGGCCGGAGGCGTGGCGGCTGCGTCTGCGCCTCGAGCGGAGCTCTCTCGCCCGCGAAGCCCCGGCGTCCCCAGCGTCCCCAGGGTCCCCGGCGTCCCCTGAGTCCGACGCCGCCTTCTCCTCCTCCGCGACCTCCACCGGCCCTGCGAATTCTGACGTAGCCGATTTCAGCCTCACCTCCGAGCTCTGGCAAGGGGAGCGGCGGGTCGAGCCTGAGGATCGTCTGCTCTGGATCCTGCCCGGCGGGACGCTCGTCGCCGCCTCGTGGGCCTCGCCGTTCGACGACGGCGGAACCCCGGAGTGGCTGGCGCTCGCGGCTCCGGGTGGCAGTCTCACCGTGCCCGCGGACGAGGTCGACGCCTGGCTCGAGGCGGTGCATCGCCTGGCGCGGGTGCCGGAGCTCGCGTTGCCGCCCGAGCTCGCGCTCGCCGAAGTGGAGGCCGTGGCGCGCCCCCGGCTCTCGATCTCGGCGCCCGAGGCGCTGCAGCCCTGGGGCCAGCGCAGGGCCGTGCGGCTCCAGCTCTCGTTCGCCTACGGCGACGAGCGGCTCGACGCCGGGGATGCTCGCACCTGGATCCTCGATCTCGTCGCGAGGCGCCGGACGCGCCGAAACGACAGCGCCGAAGCCGCCGCCGCTGCCCGCCTGTTCGCGCTCGGGGCGCGTTCGATTCCCTCCTATCGCGGCGCGGGCGAGACCCGCCTGGAGCTCTCCCCTGCGGCGGTACCCAATGTCGTGCGGCAGCTCCTCCTGGAGGGCTGGGAGGTCGAAGCCGAGAGCCGGGCGTTCAAGTCTCCCGGAAAGGCCTCGTTCAGCCTCTCGAGCGGCCTCGACTGGTTCGAGCTCGAAGGCGGCATCGAGTTCGGCGACGAGCGGGTACCGCTGCCGAAGCTCCTCCAGGCGATGCGGGCCGGCAAGGGCATGGTCGAGCTCGGCGACGGCAGCTACGGACTCCTGCCCGAGGCCTGGCTGGTGAACAACGCCCTCATGGGAGATGTCGGCGAGGTCGAAGGGGCGACGGTGCGCCTCTCGCGGCCGCAGGCGATGTTCGTGGACGCCTGGCTGCAGGGCGACGCTCTCGCCGAGGTCGTAGCCGACCCGCCCTTCGAGCGCTGGCGCCGCGAGCTCGCCGCCTTCTCCGGCATCGAACCGGTCGATCCGCCGAAGGGATTTCGCGGCGAGCTCCGCGGCTATCAGCGTGAAGGTCTCGGCTGGATGCTGTTCCTCGAACGCTTCGGCTTCGGCGGCTGCCTCGCCGACGACATGGGGCTCGGCAAGACCGTGCAGATTCTCGCCCTGCTCGCCGGCCGGCGGGCGCGCCGCTCCCGGCAGGCGTCAGGGTCCGCCGGCTCAGCTGGCTCGGCTGGCTCGGTCGCCTCGGCTGGTTCTAGTGGCGCGCGAGCCGTCGCGGGTCGGATGCCATCGCTCATCGTCGTGCCGCGTTCGCTGCTCTATAACTGGCGCGAAGAGGCGGCGCGCTTCGCCCCGCGCCTCGCGATCCTCGAGCTCCACGGCGCCGAACGGCGCTGCGATCCGGCGACTCTCGCGGAGTTCGACGTCGTCCTCACCACCTACGGCACGCTCAAGCGCGACGTCGACCGGCTCGCGGCGATCGAGTTCGACTACTGCATCCTCGACGAAGCGCAGGCGATCAAGAATTCGAACACCGCCGGCGCGCGCGCCGTGCGCCGCCTGCGGGCGCGGCATCGGCTGGTCGCGACCGGCACGCCGGTCGAGAACCACCTCGGCGAGCTCTGGAGCCTCTTCGAGTTCCTGAATCCGGGGCTCCTCGGACGGCTCTCGAACTTCCGCGCCACGAGCGGCGTGGCCCGGAAGATTCCACCGGAGACCCGCGAGCGGCTGGCGATCGCCCTGCGGCCGTTCCTGCTGCGGCGCACCAAGCAGCAGGTCGCGCCGGAGCTGCCGGCGAAGACCGAGCAGACGGTGCTCTGCGAGCTCGACGGGACGCAGCGCAAGCTCTACGACGAGCTGCGCGATCACTATCGCCGGAGCCTCGCCGCGAAGGTCGCCCGTCAGGGCTGGGCGAAGAGCAAGATCCACGTCCTCGAAGCGCTCCTGCGGTTGCGCCAGGCCGCCTGTCACCCAGGACTTCTCGACCCGCGCCGCGAGAGCGACGAGAGCGCCAAGTTCGAAGCGCTCCTGCCGCGTCTCGAGGAGATCCTCGAGGAGGGCAGCAAGGCGCTGGTCTTCTCGCAGTTCACGAGCCTGCTGGCGCTCCTGAAGAAGCGGCTCGACGCCAAGGGCTGGGTCTACGAGTACCTGGACGGCGCGACCACCGACCGGCAGGCGCGGGTGGAGCGCTTCCAGACGGACCCCGCCTGCCCGCTTTTCCTCGTCAGCTTGAAGGCCGGCGGCCTCGGGTTGAACCTGACCGCCGCGGAGTACGTCTTTCTCCTCGACCCGTGGTGGAACCCGGCGGTCGAAGCGCAGGCGATCGACCGCGCCCACCGCATCGGCCAGCGCCTGCCGGTCTTCGCGTATCGCCTGATCGCCAAGGACACGGTCGAGCAGAAGATCCTCGAGCTCCAGGCCGAAAAGCGCGAGCTCGCCGACGCTCTCCTCGGCGGCGACGAGCGCCCCCTCGCCGGCCTCACCCGCGACGACTTCGAGCTGCTGCTGGGGTAGGCCAGCAACACCCGCTTACCCGCTGCCGCCGGCCGGCTTGCGACCCATGGCGCGCGCCAGACGAAGCGCGGCGCGGCGGGTCGCGACCCGGGCGGAATCGGCCGAGGCGCGTTTCGTCACCAGCGCCAGCTCTTCGAATGACAGACCCAGCTCCACCCGCCCGACGAGCAGCGTCTGGTCGTCGTCGCCGAGGCTCAAAAGCGCCGTGCGATAGTGCCGGTGGCTTTCGGAGTCGATCGCCTCTTCGAGCGGCGAGGCGCGCGGGTCGGCCGGATCGGTGAGCCGGTTCGCTACCTCGCCGTGGCTCGCGCGGCGGACTTCGTCGGCGATGCGATTGCGAATGGCGATGGCTAAGTACTTGGCGAGCGCCTGCGGATCGACGGTGTCGATATGCCCGAGGTTGCGCAACACTCCGACGATCGCCTCCTGCACGACGTCGCCGGTGTCCATCCGGCGCCGGGCGTAGCTCGGCAGGCGACCGTGGGTCCAGCGCTGGAAGAACGGCAGGAGCGTCGCGATGACCCGTTCGACCGCGGCGAAACGGCTGGGCGCCTCCTCGCGCCCGGCCGCGGCCGGGCCGATCCCTGCACCCTCACGCATGGCTGACCTCCAGGAAATCGGGCGGAGTGTATGCCACAGATGTGACGCCAGCGCCGCGCCTCCGATTTCCTTCCCCGAGCTGTTCGGTTTCCCCCCGCCGTTCGTTGTACACGGGCAGGAAGCGATCGGGAGACCGCATGTCCGAAGAGCCGACGACGAACGGCGCAGGAACGGCCGCGCCTGCGCAGCTGCAAGGCCGGCTCTTCGCGATGCCGGCGGCCGGCGCACCACCCGGTCTTCCGGCAAGTCTTCCGGAGTGCGCGGCGGCGGATTCCGGCGTCGCCCATGCCGCCGACACCGGCCGCTTCGGCCCGCCGTGGGCGGGGGTCTGTATTTCCGGCGGCGGCTCGCGTTCGCTTTCGGCGGCGATGGGGGAGCTCCGCGGCTTGGCCGCGCTCGGCGTCCTGCCGCAGATCGGCTGGCTGTCGACGGTCTCGGGCGGCACCTGGGCCGGTACGCTCTACAACTGGGCGCCGGGCATCTACTCCGACGCCGAGCTCCTCGGGCCGCTCGAGCTCGACCCCGCCGCGCTGCGCTGGGATTCGGGCGGCGACGTCGACGATCTCGGCGTGCTCGATCCGCACGCCATCGGTTCAGCGGCGACGCGCCTCGGTCTCGAGGAGATGTTGGCGAAGGCGATCGAGCTCTACCACCGGGGCGTGCCGGTGTCGGAGCTCTGGCCGCGGGCGATCGGCGAGCTGGTGCTCGAACCGTTCGACCTCGGCGACACGCCGCAGCGCTACTTCACCTGGACGAAAAGCTGGCTCGAGCGCCGCATCCTCGCCGACAACCCGGCGCTCCGCGCCAGCGACTTCCTGCTCACCCGGCCGGACCGCCCCTACCTCATCACCAACTCGACACTCTTCTATCCGCCGAACCCACCGGCATCGCTCGAGCCGCCAGTGCGCCCCGCCGGCGCCGGTGGCCCGCGGAACGCCTGGGAGGTCGGCTACGACTTCGAGACCACGCCGATTTCGGCCGGCATCCCGCCCGCCTTCCCGAACGCCGGCGCGCCCAACCCCGGCCAGCCGGGGAGCTCGGACCTCGGCGGCGGCTGGATCGACCCGTTCACGATGGGCAGCATCGCCCCCTCGACGGTCTCGCCCGAAGGCCGCTTCCGCGTGCCGACACCGCCCAACCGCTTCCGTTTCTCGGACGCCGCAGGCCTCTCGAGCGTCGCCTTCGTCTACGACCTCCTCGACCTCGCCCACCAACGCGGCATCCACTTCCTCGACGACATGGTGCCCGAGACCACCTGCTGGCCGGTCTACCGCGCTGCCCAACTCCCCAGGAACGCCGCCCGCCCCTACCTCTTCGGCGACGGCGGCAACCTCGAGAACCAGGGAATCATGGCGCTCCTGCGCCGGAGGCTGAAGAAGGTCCTCGCCTTCGTCAACACCGAGACGCAACTCTCGATGAGCGGCAACGAAGTCATCGTCGACTCCGACCTCCCCCCCCTCTTCGGCCTCGAGTGGAGCAGCGCCGCCGGCGCCTACGTCGCCATCTCTCCCGACTCCCCCTTCCGCAACAACCAAGTCTTCGACCGCGCCACCTTCGACGACCTCCGCCGCCAACTCTGGAACCGCGCCCAACTCGGCGCCACCGCAATGGCTGTGCAGAAGAACGTCCCCGTGCTAGCGAACGCCCACTTCGGCATCCAAGCCGGCACCACCGACCTCCTCTGGATCTACCTCCACCCCGTCAACGCCTGGCGCCAACAACTCCACGACACCGTGAAGATCGCCATGGACCTCGAACCCCTCGACTACGGGATGTTCCCGAATTACTACACGGTGGATCAGCTGCATCTCAATGCACGGCAGGTGAACCTGCTGGCGCATCTGACGAGTTGGAATGTGGCTAGCGAGGAGGAGGTGAGTGGGTTTCCGAGCAACGCGGAGGTGGTGAGGGGTTTTGTAGGGGAGTGAGGCCCCTTAGGTTGTCGAAGGTGGCGAGTGAAAAGAGCTTGGAGACTCAGATCGAGCGACACCACCTCTATGCGCTTCGGGTTGTGGCGCCGCTCGATCCCAGTAAGAAGTTACTGAGAGCCAATAGCGGCTCTCAAGGACTAGTTCCAACCAGAGGACGCTCGACAATGACTCGTTGCCTTGCGAAGCACTTCGCTCATCGGCCTGGAACTAGTTGGTTAGTCGCTGTTCTCGCAGCGAGCTTCGGTCTGTTCGGCTGCTCGCTCCACACTGAGCCAAGGCTCGCAGCGGTTCGACAGGCGTCAGCCGGAACTGAGCCGTCTCCCCCTAGGGCTCTCTTTGTGTTCTTAGACGGTACCGCGAACAGCGGACTCGCCAAGGATGAGAGATCGTCGACCAACGTCTGGAGGTTGTACAAGAAGGTCAAAGAGGAAGCGCCCGAGGGTTCGAGAGCGTTCTATGTGGAGGGCGTAGGAAACGCCCGCAATCCGTTGACCGGGATGATCCTCGGCAAGGGAATGGAGAAGCGAATCAAGCTTGGGTACGAGTTCCTGGCGCGGAACTACCGTCCAGGGGACAGTATCTACATCTTTGGATTCAGCCGGGGTTCGCATCAAGCGCGAGCTTTGGCGGGGCTCATCTCCTACGCCGGCCTTCCAGTGGGCATCGACGCGCGGACCGCTCGAGTTCGTCACAAGATGAACGCCGTAGTCGAAGTCGCCAAACGCCATTCGGACGCCGATTTTGTATCGAAGTGGGCGTCGTGGAAGGAGGGGAGCGTCCCGTTCCTTGCCGCGGAAATCGAGTCGGAGGCTGGGCTGAAGGTACAGCCTGCCACAATCGAGCTGCTCGGCGTTTGGGACACCGTGCCCGGCTCCCTCCTCAAGAACTTCGGCGAGTGTTCGGAGCTTCCAGACTCGAAAGCTGGAGATCGCTACAAGTCGGGATCGTATCCACCGATCCGCCAGATTGCGCACGCTGTTTCGCGAGACGAGAAGCGGAACAGATTTGCGCTGCTGCGGGTCTGTGACGCGATCGACCCGTCGCGCACAGAAATCAAGGAAACCTGGTTCCCAGGAGCCCACTCGGACGTCGGAGGCGGCTACGACGATTCCAAGCGAGGAGTTGGCGGCCCTGCGCTTTCCAACGCGCCCTTCAACTGGATGACATCGGTTCTCGCCGCCCACGAATTTCTCGGCATAACTGCGAGTCACCTGCCAGAGGATCCGAAGGCGCTCGCGCACTGGCCGGTGGGGAGCCGCCTCTACAAAGCGATAGCCAAGTGCGTAGACCGAGCAGAGCCTGCCGAGCATGCAAGACACGAAAGTGTTCAAGCTCGAGAGTCCCTCCCGAGCGCTCCGATCCTCGTGCGTGATCAGGTTCTCGAAACGAAGTACCCCGCCAAGTGTCAAGACTTAGATTGAACTGGGCCAATGCAACGGGAGACTCTTGCGAGCTGGTCGGATCGATAGAGGCACGTCAACGTAGGTTCTCAGCGACGATGCCGCCGCAAGCCGGTGAAACGGGACCCGCATCGTTCCCGGGCAAAGACGGCAACACAACGCCTGAAGGGCATCATCTCGCTACTAGGGGGCGACTCATGTTTGGAAAGACAACTGCAAAGCCGGAAGCGGCGTCGAATCGGTACTGGACTGGCTCCTCGCCTAAGCGAATAGCGCTGACATGGCCTCTTGGTGCCCTTCTGGGCGCCCTGCTTGTCCCCGCTGTCTCGTTCGCCCAAGCGAAGCTGAAGATCGGAGATCGCGAAGAAGTCCTGTCGGGGCCGGCGGACCAGATAGCGCCCCGCGATATCGAGAAATACATCGAAGCGCCGCTAGCGTCAACGGGTTTGGCCGCCGGCGTGAGCCTGTTTGAGGGGCGCGCCTATCGAGCGCTTTCCGTCGAGTGGGAGAAGGGGACTACTGTGACGATTCAGCTCTTCGGGCGAATGAAGGAGGAGGTGAACGGAAAAACCGAATTCGTAGTGAAGAACTGCGGGCGCCTCACTGCTGCCGAGACTTCATGGACGTTAGGTCCTGATGACCTGGTTTGCAATGGCAACTACATCGACAAGTCGGCGCTTATCGAGTTTCGATTCGAAGATGGGAGCGGAAGTGCGAGGTTCGCCTACGTGCGGATCTTCAACCGGAGATTCCCTGTGGCGGGCTCGGACGCGGGCATCGTCCTGACCCTCACCGAGAGATTGAAGGCGGGCGACGACTCTGACGATGGATTCACTGCGACGAACGGCATCTCCGTCTATTACGCCGTCTCTCGATTGAAGTCCCAACGTTTCCGCGGCATCGTCCACGTTTCGGCGCTCGATCAGCTCAAGGATGAGAAGGACCTGGAGGTCGGTCTAGGCGCGGGCTTCCTTTTCAAGAGCAATGGCTTCATGGACACCAATACCGGGCTCAGCTTGGCTGGCGGCATCGGGTACAACTTGATGATCCCGAAGTCTAACGAGCGCTGGTATTGGTTCGTTGGCCTAGGCACCAACTTTGACTTGGGTAAGAAGGACTAGCTGCTCGACGTGCAGGGCACTTGGAAGCGAGGCGGTTGCAGCCACGACGTTGCGAGCTAGGTGCCTCCGGTAGTAGGAGAAGAAGCTCGCTGTTTGAGGCCTCAGGCCACCAGGAAGACGGGAGTCGCGCTGCGCGACTGTGGCTAGTTCTTGGGCTATGGAGTGCCGCGCGAGTCGAGGAACGAGCAGAGAGGGAGTAGAGGACATGAGCTCGACTGGACGGCGTGGAGCTTGTGGGCTGGTGCTGATGCTCCTGTTCATATGCGCTGTGCCGCACGGGCTGTGGGGGCCGCTAGCCTAGTGAGATCGCTTGGGAATAGTCCGGGCCGGTTTGCCGACGCGAGGAACTGGTCGGGCGCTTCCCAGCTGATGGCTGGCCGGCAAGAGTCCTTCTAGTCATTGGCGAGGGGTTGGTGGGAGGAAGCCTTGCGAAGCCCGCCAGGAAATGGGGGCCTGCTGGCGATCCGATGGGTTCCATCCAATCTCGAAGTAGCGCAACTGCGACTGATAGGAGAGCCAAGTGAACAAGCGCCTCCGCAACAGAGTAACAGTCCTGATTGCATGCGCAGGTCTGCTCGCAGGCGCTGGCCAGGCAGATGCTTGGGACCGGCGTGTTCACTACGAGCTGACACTTTGGCTCGCCAAGAAGGCGGGATTCAAGGAGGCCGAAGCGGCTGCAGTTGCAAGCGGAGCGCAGAGCTATGACGACAGCGCGCACACCTCTGCCGTGGCGTCGATGGTCTGGGTGATGCTAACGGGCGACCAAGTTGCGGCCGGGGAGATCAGGAAGAGGCACTTCCCAAGCAATAGCCACTTGCCTGCGCCGCCTGAGGTCCGAGTCGTCGTGGCGAACAGCTCCGCTGCTCGCTACGAAATCGACAACGCAGTAAGGGTAAGGGATGCTCGCGACGCTGCGTTCCTGCTGGGCCAAGCTGCGCATCCGCTTCAGGACTCTTGGTCCCACGCCGGCGAGCCGGATATTCCACTGAGGCCATTTCCTCAGATCAGACGGTCGATGGGCTTCGGGCATCCGAGGGCTCGAGGAGGCTGGCGGCACCACTTCGCAGACCTAGCTCACGAGCACGCTTGCGAAGTTCAGAAGGTAGCGGAAGAAACCTATGCCTACCTGTTGGAGTTTCTCAGGAACAACCCTACCTACCAAGGCACTAGACCTGCGCGTTGGAAGGAACTAGAGGCGGCGGTCTTGGAGTTCGCGAACGCGAAGGATAAGAGCTCCAGAGACGTTTGGAGCTCAAAGTACGATCCACCTTCCGCGTCGTCCGGCCCCTCCGGCCTTTCGCCAGCGCCAAGCGGTCCAGAACCTGGAGGGGGCGACCCTTGGGTGCTAGATCCGCCCGGGCGTCCAAACGGGAATGAACCCCCGCGCGAGTTGGTGGAGCAAGCGCAGGCGTTCGTAAGGGCCTGGATCGGAGAGAGGAATATCGCCGCCGCGGCCCAATTCGTCGACAACGCGCTTCTCGCGAGCGAGCTCGAGAAGCTAGAAGAGCGCGACAGCGGAGGTTTGCTGACTGGCGCGGACGCCTTCTCCTGGACCAAGAGGTTTCTTACCTCCTATCTGATTGCTGACCACGCCGCCGTGGATGCCGCTGGGCATCTAGACATCTCAGCTCCGGGTTACAAGAGCCTTCCAGAAAGCGTCGAATCGGCGCGCGGGGTCTTTGCCACGTCGCGAGAGCCTGGCTGGCGCGCGCCGACGATCTGTACGAACAGCTTCGTGCGCATCCAGCGATACGAAGCCCTCGAGGCTAACCTAGTGACGAGTGCGGGAGACGAAGGCACCCAGGCGCGGGTCTACGCGATGGCCCTCCAGTTCCCGGACCAACCATTCGACGCCGTCGTGGTGATCTGGGGTCTACGCGATGGCCGGTGGATCATCGAGCGCCTGTTTGGAGTAGTCGCCTAGGCCCTCGTCTTCAATCGGAAGCGAGGCGAAAAGTGCCGGCCCACGTGCGGGCGCAGCTAAGGGTGCTGGTGAAGCGGATCCTAAGAGAGTACGGCTATCCGCCCGACAAGCAGGAGAAGGCGACGCAGACCGTGCTGGAGCAGGCGGAGGTGTTGAGCGGGGAGTGGGCGGCCTAGAACGGTCCGAGGCGCTGCCGTCTGCCCGAAGTTCTGAGCGGGCTCGAAACTAGGAAGCGCTTCGCTCTCTTCTTGTGCGGAGTCGTCTTCGTGGCCTCACCCGCCGCGGCGCGCAAGGCCATCCGCGACGCCCGCAAAGCCACGAGCAACCTCCTCGGCACGGCGGAGCTGCTGATGACCTACCTCTAGAACGGCGCCAGTTTCACCTGCGACTTTGGCGACATCGAAGAGCGGTTGTTCATCAGCATGGAGTCGGCGCTGGACGAGCTGGCGGACCTGTTGCACGGCGATGCGCGGGGGCTCTATCCGCTGTTTTTGGGCCGGTTGGCGAGCCTTGCGCAGAGGACGACGGGCATCGGCTGGGGCTTTCACCACTGAAGCCCATAGCGTTCCTGGAGAGCTTCCGGCCGCACTGCGCCGTCGTTGGACTGTTCCAGCGGATGTATTCGTATGGCAATACAAAAGAATCTATTTGTATTATTCTGTTGATATGTCCGGGAGATCCACTGGACGCACCAGCCTCACGGCTCCGGCCCTCAGTGCGCTCGCGCAGCTTGGGGCGGACTTGGCGCTGGCGCGGGCTCGGCGCTCGTTCAGCCTGCGGGATGCCGCCGCGCGGCTGTTCGTGAGCGTCAACACGCTGCGGAGCCTCGAAGCGGGCAAGCCTGGGGTGGGGCTCGGCGTGCTGGCCAGCGCGCTCATGCTGTACGGGATGCTCGATCGTCTGCGCACGCTTGCCGATCCCGCGGAGGACTCGGTGGGCCTGAGCCTCGATCGGCGGCGACTCCTGCTACGCGGTCGGGCCCGGGAGAACACTTTCGATGTCTGACCGGGCGTTCGTCTTCGGCTACTTGCCGGGAGCGGCCGCGCCCGAGCTGCTCGGGCAGGTCATCGTCTTCGAGACCGGCAACTCGGGGTTCTGCCGATTCAAGTACGCGCCGTCCTGGCTGGCACAAGCGAAGGCCTTTGCGGTCGACCCCGACTTGCTGCCCCTCGACGAGCGCGAGTTCGAGTCGCAACCCGGGTGGGAGGTGTTCAGTGCGTTGCGTGACGCCGCTCCCGACTTCTGGGGGCGCAAGGTCCTCGAGCGCCAGCTGGGGCGCATCGGCCTCACCGAGCTCGAGTTCCTGCTCGCGACCGGCGATCAGCGCACGGGAGCGCTCGCCTTCTCGAACGAACGCACGTTCGTCGGCGGCTCGAGCGCTCCGAGCTCGCACCGCCTTGCGGAGCTCATGGACGCCGCCCTTCGCCTCGAGCGCGACGAGCCCATCCCGCCTGATCTGCTCACGCTGCTGGGCGAAGGGTCCGGGAGCCTCGGCGGCATGCGGCCCAAGGCGACCGTCGAGCGCGACGGCGATCTCTGGGTGGCGAAGTTCCCGGCCAAGGACGATCGCCACGCGATCACACGCTGGGAACACGCCACCCTGAGCCTCGCGGCTCGCTGCGGGATTCGAGTGCCTCAGCACGAGTTGGTCGAGGTCGGCGGGCGGGCGGTATTGATGACGCGGCGCTTCGACCGCCGCACACAGCGTGAGGGGTTCGCCCGTGCGCACCTCTTGAGCGGATTGACCCTGCTCGGGCTGCACGAACGCGACTACGGCGACGGGAGCTATGCCGACCTCGCGGCGTGGATCCGCCGCCACGGCGCGATGCCTCGGGAAGATGCACGCGAGCTGTTCCTGAGGATGGTCTTCAACATCGTCGTCGGGAACACCGATGACCACCTGCGCAACCACGCGGTCGTGGACGCAGGCGACGGCTTTCGCCTCTCGCCGGCGTTCGACCTGGTGCCCCAGGTCGCGACGGGCACCCGCCGCAGCCAAGCGATCGGTGTCGGCGACCATGGGCGGGATGCGACGCTCGAGAACGCGACCACGCACGCCGGGCAGTTCGGGCTCGACGGCGCCGAGGCGCAGGCGGTCATCCGCAATCTGTGTCTTGCCATCGCGCAGGGCTGGAACGAGGATTTCATCGCTGCGGGCGTCGCCGGGCCGGAGCTCGTCGCGATCGAACGGCTGTTGCGTCCCTACCTTCCCTAGATAGCCGCTGCGCTCTCTCCCGCCGCCGCGGGCGCGAAAAAGTCGCCGATTCGCGACCGGTTTTCCCCCTTCATTCGTGTATACCTGAAAGGGACCACTCCTTCGTGGCCCCGGGGAGGGGCCTTGACCTGGATCACCTCGGCGGCGGCCAAGACGAACCTCCAGGAGGCGCTCATCGTCCTGGGGCTGGGCGAAGAGCCCGATCGACCAGCGGCCATCAGGATTCCGGCGCTACGCCATGTGTGACCTGCGGTTCGCTTTGGAATGCCTGCGAACCTGGCTCTTGACGGCCCTGCTGGTCGCCCTCTCGGGCTGCGCGAGCGGCGCGGGGGGCAGGCACACGCGGCCGCATGCTGCGCGCGACACTGCCATTCCAAAGCTCGAGTCCCGGCCGCCGATGGTGGCCCGGGACGAGGTCGCCATGGCGTTCCCGGACGAGGCGGGTGGCGTCGACAGTCCGCCGGACGAGCGGGTCGAGGAGATCGTCGTGACGGGGGCGCGGCGGGAGACCACCGCCTCGCCAGAGCTTGGGGCGACGGCGGGGCCACCGCCTGCCGCTGCGGTGGACGGCTCGGCGGACGAGCGGGCGGGGCTGCTTACGGAGGTGGACCGGATTCTGGCGGGGCTGCCACTGGGGAACGCGGCGTTTGGGGTGCCGCCGCAGATGAAGGTGGGGGAGCGGACGACGGCGCGGTTGCGGCTTTCTTTGCAGGAGAGTGCGGCGACGCTGGCGGCGGAGATTGGGCGGCTTTCGCCGGATGCGGCGGCGGTGCTGTCGGACCCGGTGCGGGTGCATACGGTGATGTTGGCGCGGCTCGATGGGACTTCGGGGCTCGAGATCCGGCTGCTCGGGGGGCAGGAGGAGCGGACGCTCGACTCGGCGGCGACGGAGGAGTGGGTGTGGGAGGTCACCGCGGTCCAGCCCGGCGCCGAGAGCGTGCATCTCGAGCTCTTCGCGGTCATCGAGGTGCAGGGGGAGCAGCGGAAGAACCTGCGGCGGAGCTGGGACGCGGTCGTTGCGGTCGAGGTGCCACCGCTGCCGCCGGTTCTGCCGGCGTCGAAGTGGTCGGCGCTGCTCGCCTGGGTGGGGAAGAACTTTCAGTGGTTGTGGGCGGCGATTCTCGTGCCGCTCGGGGGGCTCGCCTATCGCACGTACCAGGCGCGGCGGCGCAAGGAGCCGCCGCCTGGGTTCACGGAGATCAAGGAAGCCAGCAAGGAATCCACCAGGGAAGCCACGGAGGTCACCGACCATGCCGATTGAAGCGCCGTTCTATCCGATCGTCTATATCCGCGGTTACGCCATGAGCATGTCGGAGATCGAGGACACGGTCGCCGACCCGTACATGGGTTTCAACCTCGGCTCGACGAAGATCCGTCAGCGCTGGGACAAGAAGATCGTCAAGTACTTCTTCGAGTCGCCGCTCATCCGCCTGATGAAGGAGCACGGCTACGTCGACATCTACGACGACGGCGACGAAAGGAGCGCCGTCGGCGCCAAAGACGGCAAGAGCATCTGGATCTTCCGCTACTACGAGGAGTCCTCCGGCGACCTCGGCACCGGCAAGGTCCAGGACATCGAGTTCTTCGCCCGGCGCCTGGGGGAGCTCGTCGAGCGCATGCGCGATGAGCTTTGTGGGACGCTGGCGGGGGCGGCCGGGCCGTCCGGATCGACCGACGCAATCCGCAAGGCGCGCAAGGCCTTCAAGATCCACCTCGTCGCCCACTCGATGGGCGGGTTGATCGCGCGCTGCTACCTGCAGAACATCGCCGCCGGCAAGGAGACGCCGGTCGACCGGGTCTTCACCTACGGCACGCCGCACGGGGGCATCGACCTGCGCGGCCTGGGGAACATCCCGAGCTTCGTCAAGTTCAACGAGATCGATACCTTCAGCGAGAGCCGCATGCGCGGCTATCTCAAGATTCCGAAGAGCAAGCCCGTCACCTCGCTGAACGGCGCCTTCGACGAGAGCCGCTTCTTCTGCCTCGTGGGCACCGACTACAAGGACTACGACGCCGCCAAGGGTCTCGCTCAGCGGGCGGTCGGCCCGATGAGCGACGGCCTGGTGATGATCCAGAACGCCGCGGTCGACGGCGCGCCCAGGGCCTTCGTGCACCGCGCCCATTCCGGGCACTACGGCATCGTCAACTCGGAGGAGGGCTACCAGAACCTGAAGCGCTTCCTCTTCGGCAACGTGCGCGTCGAGGCGCTGCTCGAGATCACGGAGCTCTCCCTGCCACCGAATGTCCAGAAGCAGGTCGATGCGGGCAAGAAGGTCAAGGCGTCGTATCACGCCGAGGTCGTGGCGCGAGTGCGCGGCAAGCGCTGGGCGCTCCACCGGCGGACGGTCGACGAGGAGTCGGCGATCTTCATCCCGTTCGAGAAGGTGAAGGCGCAAGACCCCGTCCACCTGGCGAGCGCCTTCTTGATGCGCTCCGAACGGGTCGACAAATCCGCCGCGGGGCTCGGCTTCAGCCTCGACCTGGGCGTCGTCGTCCCGGAGTACGAGATCGACGGCGCCCTCTTCCTGAAGCAGCACTTCGAGGGCGGCTATCTCTATCGCGAAAAGATCAACCTCGAGATCTTCTGGGAAAACGACGAGCCGAGGCTGCGCTACGGTTTCGACAGCAAACAACCCAACCAGACCAGCCGCAGCGCCACGGTCGCGAAGATCGAGGAGAACGGCGGCTTCGTCGGCTACGAGTTCCGCATCCCGGTCGCCCAGAACACCAGGCCCGGAATGAAGGGGACCCTCATCCTGAGGTCGTTCGGCTGGGGTTAGCGCGGATGGCGACACCTCGTCACGAAAGCTGGCAGAAGGTTCGGGCTGGCGTGACCGGTTCGCCGCTCTCGTTCGTGTATACCTGAGGGAGGGGCCCGTTCCTCACCGGGCCCGGGGAGAAGCCATGGGAAAGATCGTTTCGGCGCGGGCGTGGGCGAACAACGAGGTGGCGTATGTGGCCTGGGACATCGACGACATGATCGTCGGGTGTCTGGGATTCGAGGTCACGCGGGTCTACCTGAATGCCGACGGGACGGTGGCGAGGCGGCCGGACGGCACGGAGTATCGCGTCTCCTGCGCCTCGTGGGTCGCCTTCAAGGGGCAGAGAAACCCCCTCTGGCTGCCGCAGGACACGGGCGTATGGCCGGTGCAGAAGATGGCCTGGCGCGACCTCACTCTGCGCAAGAAGCGCGACGGCATGACCCGGCGGCCGGACGAGGTGCGGGTGCGCTACGAGATCCGGCCGGTCGGCGACCTGGCACCGGGCCTGCCGGCAGTGCCGCCCAACGGCAAGGAGCTGCAGTGGGTGGCGAAACGCGACGCGGACGGGAACCGCGTCCTCAAGGCGGATGGGAGGCCCGCTTGGGAGAAGGTGCGCGCCTACGTGGGGCCGGCGCGGCCGCTCGCCTACCTGGCGCCGGCGTTCGCCACCAACGAGGTCGTCGTCTCCGCACAGCGGGGGGCCTTCCGCTCGACCTTTACCAACGGCATCCTCGCGGCGCAGTGGCTGTCGAACGTCCTCAACGAGGACGGGGTGATCGAGAAGAACGAGCTCATGGAGAAGATCGCCGACCCGGACGATCCGCACCGCAAGTACCTCGCCGGGGACGTCCTGCCGATGCTGCACGATCTCTTCGCGCGCCCGGGGGAGTTCTACCTCGCCCTCTACGAGCTCGAGGACGAGGAGCTCGAGGCGCTGCTGGTCGCGAATGCGGCGCGCCTCCACGTCATCCTCGCCAACACCGGCCCCGGCACGGGCGCCAACAAGGCGAGGTGGGACCTGCGCAACAAGGCGGCACGCAAGCGTCTCATCGACGCCGGGGTCGACCTCCAGCACCGGATGTTCAACAACTCGACCCATATCGGCCACAACAAGTTCGTCGTCCACGTGCCGCCGGCGGCTCCAGGTCATCCTGCGGGGGCTCCGGCGGCCCCCCGTTCCGTCTTCACCGGCAGCACCAACTGGACCTCGACCGGCGTCGCCGGCCAGACCAACAACGCCCTGTGGATCGAGGACGACGCCGTCGCCGGAGCCTTTCTCGACTACTGGCATCGTCTCGCCGCCGATCCGCAGAAGCTGCCGCAGCCGTTCAGCCGGCCGATGAAGGACAACCAGCAGGGCAAGCCCTTCCGGACCTCGAACGAAGCGGCGACGGAGGTCGCCCTGGCGAACGGAGCGACCGTGCGCCTCTGGTTCTCGCCCAACCGCCCCGAGCGTCGCAAGCCAACCTCCAAGACCAAGCCGACACCGGTTCCGCCGGACCTCGTCGAGGTCTACCGCCGGATGCGCCAGGCGAAGGAGGCGATCCTCTTCCTGGCCTTCTATCCGGGACAGTCGGGGAAAGACTGCATCATCGGCGAGGCGATCGACATCGGCCTGCAGGACCCGGAGCTGCTCGTCACGGGAGCGGTCTCCTCCCCGCAGGCGATGCCCAACTACGTCGCGACGAAGAAGGACGACGACGGCGTGATCGAGGTGGAGGGCGAGTCGCCGACCACCTTCGACAACGGCAACGTCGCGATCGTGCGCGCGGCACGGATCGACGAGAAGGAGCTGCTCGGGGATCTGGGCGTCGAGCAGCTCACCGCCAAGGGGGGCATCGGCGCGATCATCCACGACAAGGTCGTGGTCATCGACCCGCGGTCGCCCGACTGCACCGTGATCCTCGGCAGCCACAATCTGGGCTTCAAGGCCTCGTACTCGAATGACGAGAACCTGGTGATCGTCACCGGCGATGCCGGGCTCGCGGCCGCCTACGCCGTCCACATCCTCGACGTCTACGACCACTACCGCTTCCGCGCCATCACCGCCGAACAGAAGAAGAAGGGCAAGCCCACCTGGGAGGGCTACCTCGCCACCACCGACCCGTGGCAGAAAGGGTACGTCGAGCGAAGGAAGGGCGCCTTGATGCGCTACTTCGCCGGCTAGGGTGCCCGGAGGGGGCTGGCCCATGGCCCCTTTTCCGCTGCTTTGCGCGCAGTGGGATGAAACGAGCCCTCCAACTTCCGGGCTCGGACAGGAGTGGGGACGATGGGCACCCGGCACGGCGGACTCTGCGGCTCGGCTTGCGGACTGTTGACGATTCTCCTGGCGGCGGCGAGCGGCGCCCCGCTCGCCGCCGAGCTCTACGGCCTGCGTTCTCAGGAGCTCCAGGACGGCTTCGAGGGTGCGATCGAGGGCTTCGCCTTCGAAAACGATGCCCTGGGCCGGGCCTTCGCCGTGGGTGACTTCAACTGCGACGGCCGGGACGATCTGGCGATCCACGACAACGAGTCGATCACCGACGATCAGGAGGGGGCCGTCCACGTCCTCTACTCGAACGCCGATGGACTCCCGGGAACCGATCAGGTCTGGAAAGACTTCAATGCTGCGGACGGCAGCAACGACCGCGAGCTCCTCGACCTCTTCGGCTGGGCGCTCGCGGCGGGGAACTTCGACGGCAACAGCTTCGGCGGCCACGGCTGCGACGACCTGGCGATCGGCATCCCGGGGGAGGACGTGGCCGGAGCCGCCGACGCCGGCGGGGTCCTCGTCCTCTACGGGTTTCCGATCTCCGGCCTGGCCGCCACTTCGAGCCCCGGAGCGTGGCGCTGGACCCTGGGGGCCGGCGGAATCGGGGGAACGCCTGCCGCAGGCGACAATCTGGGCGCTGCGCTTTCGTCGGGCGACTTCGACAACGACGGCCGGGACGATCTCGCGATCGGCATCCCGTCGGCGGACGAGGGCGGGACTCCCAACGTCGGCAAGGTGCTCGTGATGTACGGCACCACGGCGACCGGTCTCGCTCCTGCCGATCACCGGATCTTCTCGCAGAACT
>JAGPDF010000043.1 GCA_018057705.1 Thermoanaerobaculia bacterium
GTGCTTCCCGCTCGCTCTCGCGAGACAAAAACGGAAAGAGGCTCCGGAAGAGCGTTGATTTGTTCTTCATTGTCAACATTTTCGCGTGAGATGCAAGAGTTTCGTGAAAGTTTTTTTCGAATCTCTCGCTTCAGCCGCGACGATTCGTGGCGCGAGAGGCGACATCACGACCGCGATCGAGCCGCTGCCGACGATCGCAATGCGCGCGCGCGGCGCCTCGCCGAAGGCTTCAGTCTTCGTGTGGCGCGCCACCTAAGAGCGCGAGGAAGCGGCCGCCATAGCGCTCGAGTTTCTTCTCTCCGATACCGGGAAGCTGCGCAAGCTGCGCGGCCGTGGTGGGCCGCAGCAGCGCCATCTCGCGCAGCGTCGAGTCGTGGAAGACGACGTAGGGCGGGACGCCGGCGGCCTTGGCGAGCTCCAACCGCAGGGCGCGCAGGCGCTCGAAGAGCGCGCTCTCCGCGCTGCCGCCGGCGATTCCGGCGGCAGGGGCGCGGCCCTTCGCCGCGCGCAGCTTCCTGCCCTTCTTCGCCGGTTCCTGCTCGAACCGGAACTCGACCTTCTCGGCGCCGCGGAGCACCGGCGCGGCACGCTCGGTGAGGGCAAGGGTGTTGTGTCCCTCGGCGTCGGTGACCAGGAAGCCCCGCGCCACCAGCTGCCGGAAGACGCCGCGCCAGCGCCGGACGTCGAGCTCGGTACCGACGCCGAAGGTCGGCAGCTGGTCGTGGCGAAAGCGTTCGACCTTCTCCGTCTTCTCGCCGACGAGGATGTCGACCAGGTGCTGCGCGCCAAAGCGCTGGCCGGTGCGGGCGACGGCGGAGAGGGCCTTCTGCGCCGCGATCGTGGCGTCCCAGGTGGAGATCGGCTCGAGGCAGGTGTCGCAGTTGCCGCAGCTTCGGGGAGCCTCTTCGCCGAAGTAGCGCAGCAGGACCGAACGGCGGCAAGCGGTCGTTTCGCAGTAGGCGAGGAGCGCGTCGAGCTTGCGGCGCTCGACGGACTTCCTCTCCGGCGGCGCCTCGCCGCGCTCGATCATGGCCCGCAGCTGCACGACGTCGGCAAGGCCGTAGGCCATCCAGGCGTCGGCGGGGAGGCCGTCGCGCCCGGCGCGGCCGGTCTCCTGATGGTAGGCCTCGAGACTCTTCGGCGAGTCCATGTGGGCGACGAAGCGGACGTCCGGCTTGTCGATCCCCATGCCGAAGGCGACGGTCGCGACGACGACGACCCCCTCTTCTTCCTGGAAGCGCGCGAGCACCCGCCGGCGTACGTCGGCGTCGAGCCCGGCATGGTAGGCGAACGCCTTCACCCCCTTCTCGGCGAGGAGCGCCGCGGTCGCCTCCACCTTGGCGCGCGAGATCCGGTAGACGATGCCGGCGTCGCCGGAATGCTCGTCGGCGAGGAAGGCGAGAAGCTGCCGGCGGCCGCCGTCGTCCTTGTCGACCACGCGGTAGCGCAGATTCGGGCGGTCGAAGCTGGCGATGAACAGCCGCGCGTCCCGCAGCTCGAGTCGCTCGACGATCTCTCGCCGCGTCGGGGCGTCGGCGGTGGCGGTGAGGGCGATCCGCGGCACGCCGGGGAAGCGGGCGGCCAGGGTCGCGAGACCCAGGTACTCGGGGCGGAAGTCGTGCCCCCACTGCGCCACGCAGTGCGCCTCGTCGATCGCGAAGAGCGCCAGCCGGACCCGGCCGAGGAGGTCGAGGAAGCGCTCGGTCAGGAGCCGCTCGGGTGCCACGTAGAGCAGGTCGAGATCGCCGGCCAGGAAGCGGCGCTCGACGCGCGCCTGGTCGCGTCCGTCGAGGCTCGAGTTCAGGAACTCGGCCGCGATGCCGAGCTCGGCGAGCGCCGCGACCTGGTCCTGCATCAGCGCGATGAGCGGTGAGACGACGATGCCGGTGCCGGGGCGCAGAATCGCCGGAATCTGGTAACAGAGCGACTTGCCGCCGCCGGTCGGCAGGAGGACGACGGCGTTCCTGCCCTCGAGCAGGGTGTCGACGATCGCCTCCTGCTCACCGCGGAACTCCGGATAGCCGAAGAGCCGCAGGAGAACGCTCCGCGCCGCCTCGCTCAAGAGCGCCCGCCGGCCGGCGGTGCGCTCATCCGGCGTCCGCCAGGCCGATCCGGGCGAGCAGCGCCTGCTCGACCTCGGCGACCGGAATCTCGTGCAGGATGCCGCGATGCGTCGCGCATTCGCGGCGATGGCAGGGGAAGCAGGCCGGGCGCCGCGCGAGCACGATGTCGGCCGGATTCCACGGGCCGTTTCTCGCCGGATCGGTCGGACCGAAGAGCGCCACGGCGGGCGTTCCCACTGCGCAGGCGAGGTGGAGCGGGCCGGTGTCGGCGGCGACGATGGCGCGCGCCCGCCGGGCGAGCGCCGCGAACTCGAGCAGCGAAGCCGGGAAGCTCGCGATCGCCGCGCCCCCGGAGGCGGTGACGACGCGATGCGCGAGCGCCTCCTCGCCGGGTCCCCAGCAGACGAGGGTCGGAATGCGGCGCCGGGCGAGGCGCCGGGCGAGCTCGCCATACTGTTCGGCCGGCCAGAGCTTGGAGCTCCAGCCGCCCCCTGGATGGAAGAGGATCGGGCGCTCGACCGCGAGCGCCGCGAGCTCGCGATCGACCCGCGAGGCCTCGCGTTCGAAAGGCGGCAGAGGAAACTCGCGCCGCCCGACGGCGGAAAGACCCAGGGCGGCGAGCAACGCGAGGTTCTTGTCGATGACGTGCGTGACTCCGGGCGGCAGCGCATGGCGCTCGGTGAGCATCAGCGACGAGAGCGGTTCGCGGCGTGCGCTACCGCCGAAACCGATCCGGCGCCGGGCCCCGCTGACGCGTGCCCAGAAGCTCGACTTCCAGAGTCCCTGGAGGTCGAGCGCGATGTCGATGCGCGCCGCGCGGAGCTCGGCCACGGCCCGAGAGATGGCTCCCGGAACGAAGGGGCTGCGGGCAGGAATCGTCACGCAGGCGGCGACCGCCGGATTTCCGGCGACGAGCGGGCGCCCGGCGGGCTGCACGGCCCAGACGACCTCGAACCCGGCCGCCGCGAGCGCTGCCGCGACCGGCAAGGTGTGCACGATGTCGCCGATCGCCGACAGGCGCACGAGCAGGAGCCGCTCGCCTGCGCCGACGCCCGCTGCGAGCGCGGAGCCGGAATCGCCGCGGGGAGCCTCGGGGGTTGTCGGACTGGAAGAGACCGGGACCATCGCAGGTCCGCATGCTAGCCGATACGCCGCGACGGCGGCCTCGTCGCCCGGCGGAGTTCACCGGTTGCGGGCCACCGTCTGCCGACGCAGCGGTGACAGGTCCGCGGGCGCGGCGTAAGTTCCTCCCACAGCGCCGGACGAGCGTGGCGCGGAGGAGGGTGGGATGGGCAGAATCGGCATGGATACGGTGAATCGAGGGATCTGGGGCTTCTTCCTGATCGCGGTCGGCGCGATGCTGCTGGCGGTGAACCTGGGAGTGGATCTGCCGCACCGGGTCTGGAACTACTGGCCCTTCCTGTTGATCGCCATGGGAACGGCGAAGCTCGCCCTCGGCGCGCGCGACGGCTGCGGCGACGGCTTCTGGCTGCTGCTCGGCGGGCTCTACGGCTGGATCAGCATCTGGCACGTCTGGGGGCTCGCCTGGGGGACGGCTTGGCCGATCTTCGTCATCGCCGGCGGTCTCTCGGTGCTGCTCAAACCGGCCTTCGCGCGCCGCAGGCGGCCCGACGGTCGCGATGGTGGACCGGCGAACGCCGTGGAGGTGGATCATGTCGGATGAGTTCGGCCTCCGTACGTCACTGCGCGACCGTGCGCCCCGAAGTGCCGGCGAGGGGTCGGGTCCCGCAGCCTGGTTTTCGCCGCGACTCATCCTCGGTCTCGCGATCGTCGCGCTCGGCAGTCTCCTGCTGCTCGACAACCTGAACGTCATCGAAGCCGATCCGATCTACCGCTTCTTCTTCCCCGGAGTTCTCCTCGCGGTCGGCATCTCGGTCCTCGTCCAGGGCAGCATCTGGGGCTGGGTCTGGATCGTCGGCGGCGGGTGGGTGCTCGCCGAGAAGCTCGACTACGTCGAGCTCAGCTTCTTCCAGCTCTTTCTCCCGGGGGCGCTCCTTCTGGTCGGCGGCTCGCTCGTCTACCGGACCTTCGTCCGGCCGAGCTCGGCTCCTTCGGGACCGGAGGATCCGGCGAGCTACGTGCGCGCCTTCGCGGTGATGAGCGGCAACGAGCGCCGCGGCATCGCTTCGACCTTTCGCGGCGGCGACCTCGCCGCCTTCATGGGCGGCGTGACGCTCGACCTTCGCCAGGCGAAGATGACGCCCGAAGGAGCGGTTCTCGACACCTTCGCCTTCTGGGGTGGGATCGAGATCAAGGTGCCCGAGAGCTGGCAGGTGAGGGGGGAAGTGATCCCGCTCATGGGCGGCTTCGAAGACAAGACGCGCCCGAAGGCGGGCGCCGTCGAGGGGACGCTGGTCATCCGCGGCTTCGCCATCATGGGCGGGGTCGAGGTCTCGAACTAGAGCGGGCGCCGATGCACCCGATGATCGAACGCCCCGTCCGCCTCGTCGCCTACCTGGGCGTCGCCGCGATGTTCGGGGGGCTCCTCGCCTTGCTCGTGCAGGCGATCGCGCCGGGGAGCCTGCGCGGTGCCCTGGCGCTCTGTCTGCCGCTGGCGCTGGTCTACGCCTTCCAATGCCTCTCGGTCTGGTATCCGGTACGCCAGCTGCCGGCGAACCGCGCCGGTGCGCCGCGTCTCGTCCTCCTGCTGGTCGTCGCGTCGTTCGCTTCGGCGGCCATCTGGACGGTCGTCGGACATCTCTGGGCGCGCCTGCTCGCCGAATCGGCCGGCTTCGCCGGGCTCCCGGCGCGCTTCGCGGCCGCGCTGCCGCTCTTCTTCGTCGTCGGTGTTTTCCTCTTCGCGCTCGCGACGCTGGTGCACTTCCTCTTCGTCGTCGTCGAGCGCTCGCGCGAAGCCGAGCGCCGGGGGCTCGAGCGCGAGGTGCACGCCCGCGAGGCCGAGCTCAAGTCGCTCAAGGCGCAGCTCGATCCGCACTTCCTCTTCAACAGCCTGAACTCGGTCTCGGCGCTCATCGGCTCGGACCCGCCGGCGGCCCGGCGCATGTGCTATCTGATGGCCGGCTTCTTCCGCAAGAGCCTCGGGCTCGGGCAGCGGCAGAGCATTCCCCTGGCGGAGGAGATCTACCTCGCCGAGACCTACCTCGCGATCGAAGAGGTGCGCTTCGGTGCGCGGCTGCGCACCCGCTTCCACGTCGCGGAGGAGACGCTCACGCTGGCCGTGCCGCCGCTCGTGCTGCAGCCGTTGATCGAGAATGCGGTGCATCACGGCATCGCGCACCTGGTCGAGGGAGGCGAGGTGACGATCCTCGCCGCGCGGCGCGGCGAGTTTCTGGAGCTTGCGGTCGAGAATCCTTGCGATCCCGAGCGCCCGGCTTCGCGCGGCGCCGGCGTCGGCCTCGGCAACGTCCGGGCGCGCATCGAGGCGCTCTTCGGGCATCGTGCGCGGGTCGACGTCGAAGCGCCGGCGGAGAGCTATCGTGTCCGCCTCCTCCTGCCCGCGGAACCTGCGTCCTGAGCCAGTGGCGCGGGCGTCGCGAAGATGGCACCAACGACGGCGCCCGGGAGTGAGAGGATGCGTCCGATGCGCGCCCTGATCGTCGATGACGAGGAGCTGGCCCGGGCGGTCCTGCGCGAGCTCCTTGCCGCCCACCCGGAGGTGGAGGTCGTGGGCGAGGCCGGAAACGGCTTCGCCGCCGTCAAGCTCGCCGAGGAGCTCGCGCCCGACCTGCTCTTCCTCGACATCCAGATGCCGAAGCTCTCCGGTTTCGAGGTGATGGAGCTCCTGGGAGACAAGGTCGCCGTGATCTTCGTCACCGCCTACGACGAGTTCGCGCTCAAGGCGTTCGACGTCCATGCGGTCGACTACCTGCTGAAGCCGGTCGAACCGGCCCGCCTCGGCGAGGCGATCGCGCGTGCGGCGAGGCGCCTCGACCTCGAGCAGGAGCGTCCTTCTGCCACAGCGGTCGCCGCCGCGGCGCGGCCGCCCGGCCGGCCGCTCGAGCGCGTGCTGATTCGCGAAGAGGGTCGGGTGCACGTCCTGCCGCTCGCCAAGATCGACTTCATCGAGGCCCAGGACGACTACCTGTCGTTCGCCGTCGGCGGCAGACGGCTGCAGAAGCAGCAGACCATGGGGGAGCTCGAAGCGCAGCTCGACGCCGGTCGTTTCGTGCGCGTCCATCGCTCCTACCTCCTGAACGTCGAGCGCCTCGCGCGGCTCGAGCTCTACGCCAAGGACAGCTGGATCGCGATCCTCGCCGACGGCACCCGCATTCCGGTCTCGCGCACCGGGCATGCGCGGCTCAAAGAGCTCCTGGGATGAAGGCGGGGGCGTCGGCGTGCTGATCGAGATCGAGCAGCTCGTCAAGGAGTACGACGGCCAGCGGGCGCTCGCCGGCGTCGATCTCGCGATCGCTGCCGGCGGCACGGTGGGCCTCCTGGGACCGAACGGGGCCGGGAAGACCACGCTGGTCGAGATTCTCGAGGGGCTGCGCGAGCCGACATCCGGCCGGGCGACCGTCTTCGGCCTCGATCCCCGACGAGACGCGCGGGCCCTGCGCCTGAAGATCGGCGTGCAACTCCAGGCGACCGCCCTGCCTCAGGAGCTGCGGATCTCGGAAGTCCTGCGGCTCTACGCGGCGCTCTACCCGAGCACCCTGGCGCCCGCCGTGGTGCTCGAGCAGGTCGAGCTCATGGGCAAAGAGCGCGCGCTGGTGCGCACCCTTTCCGGTGGCGAACGCCAGCGCCTGGCGCTCGCCCTGGCGCTCCTGCACGACCCCGAGTTGCTGATTCTCGACGAACCGACGGCGGCGCTCGACCCGGTGGCCCGGCGCGGCGTGCACGCAATCGTCGAGCGTCTCGCGGCGGCGGGCAAGACCGTGCTGCTGACGACGCACTACATCGAAGAGGCCGAGAAGCTCTGCAAGAGGGTGATCCTCCTGCGTCGTGGAACGGTGGTCGCGGACGGCTCGCCGTTCGAGCTCATCGGCCGCGCCGCGGGGCTCTCGACGCTCTGGATCGAGATCGAGGGGCCGTTCGATGCCGGCCCGCTCGAAGCGGCGGGTGCCGTCGCACAGGGTCACGAGGGCCGCCACCTGCGGTTCGCGGTCAGCGATCCTGGAGCGGTGATCGTCGCCCTCGGCGACCTGCTGCGCGCCGGCGGCGGGAGGCTCGTCGACCTGCGAATGCGCCGACCGACGCTCGAAGACGTCTACCTCGAGTGGATGGGCGAGAGCGCTCCCCAGGGACTCGGCGAGGAGCAGAACCCATGAGCGTCGTCCGCAGCTCTCTGGCCCTCGCCTGGTCCTACCTGGTCGAAAACTCGCGCTCGCGGCCTGCGATCTTCTGGACGCTCGCCTTTCCGCAGCTCTTCCTCTTCGTATTCGCGTTCGTGTTCGCGGACGGTGAACCCGAGAAGGTCGCCTACATGATGCCCGGGCTGCTGACCCTGACCACGATCACCTCCGCCTTCTTCGGTTACTCGATGCGACTCGTCGCCGAACGCGAGCGCGGAGCGCTGCGCCGGCTGCGGGTCACGCCGACGCCCGCGGGAGCCGTCGTGGCCGGACACATGATGCACGGGATGGTGAATCTCTCGGTGTCGCTGCTGTTTCAGCTCGCGCTCGCCAAGCTCATTTTCCGCTTTCCGATCGAAGGCTCGATCGGAAACCTCCTGGTCATGCTTCTGGCCGGCGAGCTCGCTTTCGTGCCGCTCGGGCTGTTCATCGGCTGCATTGGGCGGGACACGCGGTCGGCGCCGGCGCTGACCAACCTGATCGTGTTCCCGCTGATGTTCCTCTCCGGGAGCGCCATGCCGTTCTTCCTGCTGCCGGCGTGGGTGCAGAGCGTGGGGAGACTCCTGCCGGCGACCTACCTCAACGAGGGGCTCCAGCGGGTGATGATCGCGGGCCAGCCGCTCGCAGGACTCACCGGTCCGATCGCCGTCCTCCTTCTTTTCGGAGCGCTTGGACTGCTGCTCAACTCGATGCTCTTCCGCTGGGAGTCCTCGGACGCCCTGCCGCTCGGGCGCCTGGCGATCGGCCTCGCTCTCCTCGCCCTGACGTTCGGCGCGGTCGCGCTGTGGGGCCCGGAGCTCTCCATGGCGACGGCTCCGAGCCTCTGAGACGGGGTATACACTCGCCCGCATGACGAGTCCGCCGGTGCCTGAACGTTCGAGCCTCGGGGCCCTCTCGCCGGCGCTGGGCATGGCCGCCGGCGTCGTCGTCGTGGCCGGGCTGAAGCTCGGCGCGCCGTTTCTCGTGCCGCTCGCCTTCTCGCTCTTCCTGGCCATCCTCGCCATGCCGCTGCTGCGCTGGCTGGTCGCGCGGCGCTGGCCGGCGTTTCTCGCCGTGCTGGTGACCATGCTCCTGCTGGCCGCAGTGCTGGCGCTCTTCGTTCTGCTCTTCCTCGGATCGGTCGGCGAACTGCGCGAAGTCGGGCCGCACTACTACGCGCAGCTCGACGAGCGCCTCTCCTACACCGTCGACTGGTGGCAGGCGAAGGGGATCGCGATCCTCGACTGGGTGCCGCTCAAGTGGCGCCAACCGCAGACGCTGGCCGAGCTCGCGGGCGGAACGGTCAAGGGGCTGCTGCACCTGCTTTCGCAGACGACGATCGTGCTCCTGACCCTGGTCTTCATCCTGTTCGAGGCGCTGGTCGTGCCGCGCAAACTGGCGCGCCTGCCGGCGCACCTGCGCGAGCCGCTGCTGCGTTTCAGCGCGGTCTCCCAGGAGCTCCAGCGCTACCTGCTCATCAAGACGGCGATGTCGGCGCTCATCGCCATCGTGATCGGGCTCTGGGTGGCTCTTCTCGGGGTCGACTTCCCGGTGCTTCTCGCCCTCGTCGCCTTCGTCTGCCACTTCATCCCCAACATCGGCGCGGTCCTGGCGGCGGCGCCCGCAATGCTCTTCGCCTTCATCCAGTACGACCTCGTCCAGGCGCTCGTCGTCGGGGTCGGCTACCTGGTGGTCGGGACCCTGCTCGGCAACCTCGCTGAGCCGGCGCTCCTCGGCCGCCGGCTCGGCATGTCGACCCTGGTGGTCTTCCTCTCGCTGCTCTTCTGGGGCTGGCTCTGGGGCCCTGTCGGGATGCTGCTCTCGGTGCCGCTCACCGTGACCATCAAGATCCTCCTGGAGCGCAGCGCCACCTGGGGTTGGGTTGCGATCCTCCTCGACTCGGGGGACCACCCCCGCGCGGTCAGCGCCCAGGGCGACCCTCTCGGAGCGCCGTCCGGCCCGGACGATTCGTCGCCGAAGCTCGGTCCGGGCTTGCCCGGCGCTTGACTTTCTCCGGCCGGTCCGTATCATTGCCTTGAAACTGGACTGTCCAAGTCCTGATTCTCCGAGGCGCCCACCATGATCCGGATGACCAAGCAGACCGACTACGGGTTCGTCCTGCTCACCCGGCTGGCCGTCGAGCCGGGGAGGGCGATGAACGCCCCCGATCTCGCGGGGGAGACGAAGCTGCCGTTGCCGATGGTGAGCAAGATCCTCAAGTTGTTGGTACGCCAGGGCCTGCTGGCTTCCCACCGGGGTGTCAAAGGGGGCTATGCGCTGGCCCGTCCGGCGGCCGAGATCCACGCCGCCGAGATCCTTCGCGCCCTCGAGGGCGCGGTGGCGCTCACGGTCTGCATCGAAGGCTCACCCGGCGAATGCGACCGGGAGCCTTTCTGCACCGTGCGTGGGCCCTGGCAGCGGATCAACAAGGCGGTCTTCGAGGCGCTGGCCGGCGTGACGCTCGCCGAGCTGGCGGGCGAGACGGCTCCCCGGCTCGTGCAGTTGGGTGGCGCGCTCGGCCGCCCCGGCCGCGGGCAGGACGGCTTCGCGGGTATCGGCGGCCAGGGCAGCGCGGGCAGCCAGGCAAGCCCGGGCAGCCGAATCGAATCGCATTGAAGTTGGAGAACAGATGACCACGACCGATACCCAGACCATCGAGCAGCTGGCGACCCAGGAGTACAAGTTCGGTTTCATCACCGAGATCGAACAGGAGACCCTGCCGCCCGGCCTTTCGGAAGAGACAGTGCGGAAGATCTCCGCTTTCAAGCGGGAGCCCGAGTGGCTCCTCGAGTGGCGCCTCAAGGCGTATCGTCACTGGCTCACCATGACCGAGCCTGACTGGCAGAATGTCCACTATCCGGCGATCGACTATCAGTCGATCATCTACTACGCGGCGCCGAAGTCGACCAAGGACGGGCCACAGACCCTCGCCGACGTCGATCCGGAGCTCCTCAAGACCTACGAGAAGCTGGGCATCCCGCTGCACGAGCGGGCGGCGCTCGCCGGCGTCGCGGTGGACGCGGTCTTCGACTCGGTTTCGGTCGCGACCACCTTCAAGGCGAAGTTGCACGACATGGGGATCATCTTCTGCCCGTTCTCCGAGGCGGTGCGCGAGCATCCCGAGCTGGTGAAGAAGTACCTGGGCTCGGTGGTTCCGTACTCCGACAACTTCTTCGCCACCCTGAACAGCGCCGTCTTCTCGGACGGCTCCTTCGTCTTCGTTCCCAGGGGCGTCAAGTGCCCGATGGAGCTCTCGACCTATTTCCGGATCAACGCCCGCAACTCCGGCCAGTTCGAGCGCACCCTGATCGTGGCGGAGGAGGGCGCGACGGTCTCCTATCTCGAGGGCTGCACGGCGCCGATGCGCGACGAGAACCAGCTCCATGCCGCGGTGGTCGAGCTCGTCGCCCTGACCGACGCGTCGATCAAGTACTCGACGGTGCAGAACTGGTATCCGGGAGACAAAGAGGGCAAGGGCGGCATCTTCAACTTCGTCACCAAGCGCGGCAAGTGCGAGGGGGCGCGTTCGAAGATCTCCTGGACCCAGGTCGAAACCGGCTCGGCGATCACCTGGAAGTACCCGTCGGTCATCCTCAAGGGCGACCACTCGATCGGCGAGTTCTACTCCGTGGCGGTGACCAACAACTACCAGCAGGCCGACACCGGCACCAAGATGATCCACATCGGCAAGAACACCCGTTCGACGATCGTCTCCAAGGGGATCTCCGCCGGCCACGGCCAGAACACCTACCGCGGCCAGGTGAAGATCCTCGCCGGCGCCGACGGTGCCAGGAACTTCTCGCAGTGCGACTCGATGCTCATCGGCGAGAAGTGCGGCGCCCACACCTTCCCGTACATCGACGTCCAGAACCCGAGCGCGCGCATGGAGCACGAGGCTTCGACCTCGAAGATCGGCGAAGACCAGATCTTCTACTGCAACAGCCGCGGCATCGAGACCGAGGACGCCGTCTCGATGATCGTCAACGGCTTCTGCAAGGAGGTCTTCAAGGAGCTGCCGATGGAGTTCGCGGTGGAAGCGCAGAAACTGTTGTCGGTGTCATTGGAAGGAAGCGTAGGCTGAAGAGGCAAGGCGCGACTGGACTCACCGTCGAGCGACGGCACCGGTCATGCGACTCGAGATCGACGCGTCAGCGGCAACCGCAAGCGAAGCGGCGCTCTCGAGTCGCATGACCGGCGACGGCGCGGAGATCGGCCAAGCCGGTCGCGAAGGTGGAGCGAGGCCGTCGTTGCCACGTACTCTGGCTCGCCGCTTCGCTTGCGGTTGCCGCTGACGCGTCGAGCCAGAGTCCGTGGCACCGACGGCCAAGCGAACCAATAGGTACTGGTACCTGACTGAACGAGGGAGTTTGAAATGTTGCTAGAGATCCAGAATCTGCACGCCAACGTCGAAGGCCGCGAGATCCTGCGCGGCATCGACTTGAAGGTGAATCCGGGCGAAGTCCACGCCATCATGGGGCCCAACGGCTCCGGCAAGTCCACGCTCGCCCAGGTCCTCGCCGGCCGCGACGCCTACGATGTGACCGAGGGCAAGGTCCTCCTCGACGGCAAGGATCTCCTCGACATGGCGCCCGAAGAGCGCGCCCGCGAGGGCGTCTTCCTCGCCTTCCAGTACCCGGTCGAGATCCCCGGCGTCTCCAACACCTACTTCCTCAAGGCGGCGGTCAACGCGGTGCGCAAACACCGCGGCCAGGCCGAGTACGACGCCTTCGACTTCCTCAAGCTGGTCAAGCAGAAGGTCAAGCTCGTCGGGCTCGACGACTCACTCCTGCAGCGGCCGGTCAACGAGGGTTTCTCCGGCGGCGAGAAGAAGAGGAACGAGATCTTCCACATGGCGGTGCTCGAGCCGCGCCTGTGCATCCTCGACGAGACCGATTCGGGCCTCGACATCGACGCCCTGCGCATCGTCTCGGAGGGGGTCAACAGCCTGCGCTCCCCGGAGCGGTCGTTCGTGGTCATCACCCACTACCAGCGGCTGCTCGAGTACATCGTGCCGGACTTCGTGCATGTTCTGCTCGACGGACGCATCGTGCGCTCGGGCGGCGCGGACCTCGCGCACGAGCTCGAGGCGAAGGGCTACGCCTGGCTCGAGGACGAAGTCGCGGTCGGCGAGCGCGCCTGAGGCGATGGCCGACCTGAGCGCAGTCTCCGCGCCGCCGCCGCCCGCCCCCCCGGCTGCACCGGCGAGCCCTCCGAACGCCGCTGTCGGATTCTTCGCCGCCGACTTCTCTCGCCTCCAGGGCGCGGAGACCTCCGCCTCGCGCCGGGCCCTGCGCGCCAAGGCCTGGGAGCATTTCGAGCGCCAGGGCTTCCCGACCCTGCGCCAGGAGGAGTGGCGGTTCACCAACGTCGCCCCGGTCGGCAAGACGCTCTTTCGCCGTCCCGCCGCAGTCGACCGCGCGCAGCTCGCCGCCGGCGTCGACGCCTTCCGGCTGGCCGGCACTGTCGAGCTCGTCTTCGTCGACGGACGATTCGACGCCGGGCTGTCGGCGACCGAGCTCCCGGCCGGCCTGACGGTGACGCACGTCTCCTGTCCTTCGGACGCGAGCCGCGCCGACGCCCTCCTGGGGAGCGTCGCCGGCATCGACACACGCCCGTTCGCGGCGGTTGCGACCGCCCTCTTCGAGGAGCTCGCCTTCGTCGAAGTGGCGCCCGGAGCGGTCGTCGATGCCCCCCTCCACCTGCTCTTCTACTCGACGGCGCAGGAGGTCCCGGGTGCGAGCTTTCCGCGCACGCTGATCCACGCTGGCGAGCACTCCCAGGCGACCATCGTCGAGAGCTACGCCGGCGACACCGATGCGGTCTACCTGACCTGCCCGGTCACCGAGATCGTCGCGGAGGCGGCCGCCATCGTCGACCACTACAAATTCCAGCGCGACAGCCGGGAGGCATTTCATCTGTCCGGCCTGGCGCTCGCGACCGCTCGCGGATCGAGTGTCTCGACCCATTCTTTCTCGCTCGGCGGCGGGATCGTCCGCCACGACATCCAGGCCCGGCTCGCCGGGGAGGGGAGCGAGGCGACCCTGAACGGCCTCTATCTCGTCGACGGCCGGCAGGTCTGCGACACCCACATGCGCGTCGACCACGTAGCGGCCCATTGCGACAGCCACGAGCTCTACAAGGGAATCCTCGACGGCCGGTCGCGGGCCGTCTTCAACGGCCGGATCTTCGTGCACAAGGGGGCGCAGAAGACCGACGCCAAGCAGACCAACCGCAATCTCTTGCTCTCGGACGACGCGCTGGTCAACACCAATCCGCAGCTCGAGATCTTCGCCGACGACGTCAAGTGCACGCACGGCTCGACGGTCGGGCAGCTCGACGACGACGCCATCTTCTACCTGCGCTCGCGCGGCATTGGCGCCGAAGCGGCGAAGAGCCTGCTGACCTACGCCTTCGCCAGCGACCTCGTGGAGCGGGCCAAGGTCCCGGCCCTGGCACGGGAGCTGCGCGAGTTCCTCTTTCACTGGATCCCGCAGGGTGATGTCGTCCGCGACGCCGTCTGAGGCCGTCCCGCGAGGGGAGCTCGACGTCGAGCGCCTGCGGGACGATTTCCCGATCCTCGCCCGCCGGATCGGCGAGGCGCCGCTCTCCTACCTCGACAGCGCGGCGACCTGCCAGAAGCCGCGCCCGGTCCTCGTCGCCATGCAGCGGTTCTGCGAGGAGAGCTACGGCTCGGTGGCGCGCGGTGTTCATCAGCTCGCAGCCGAGGCGACCCGGCAGTACGAAGCGGCCCGGGCCCGGGTCGGAGCCTTCCTGGGAGCCGCCTCGGCGGAGGAGATCGTCTTCGTGCGCGGCACGACCGAAGCGGCGAATCTCGTCGCCTGGAGCTTCGCACGCCCGAGGCTCGCGGCCGGCGACGAGATTCTGGTCACCGAGCTCGAGCACCACTCGAATCTCGTTCCCTGGCAGATGGTCTGCGAGGAGCGCGGCGCGCATCTGGTCGTCGTCCCGGTCGACGAGCGCGGCGAAGTCGATCCGGAGGAGTTCTCGAGCCGTCTCGGGCCGCGCACGAAGCTCGCCGCCTTCGCGCACGTTTCGAACGCGCTCGGCACCGTTCTGCCGGTGGCCGAGCTGGTACGACGCGCGCACGCTGCCGACGTGCCGGTTTTCGTCGACGGCGCGCAGTCGGCCCCCCATATGCGGGTCGACGTCGCAGCGCTCGGCTGCGACTTCTTCGCCTTCTCGGGCCACAAGGTCTACGGTCCGACCGGAATTGGAGCGCTCTACGGGCGGCAGGAGCTCCTCGCCGCCATGCCGCCCTGGCAGGGCGGCGGCGGCATGATCCGGAGCGTTACCTTCGAGGCGACGACCTACGACGACCCGCCGCGCCGTTTCGAGGCAGGCACACCGGCCGCAGTCGAAGCGATCGGTCTCGCCGCGGCCATCGACTACGTCGAGGCGATCGGCTGGCCGGCGATCGAGCGCCACGAACGGAGCCTGGTCGAAGCGGCGGTCCGAGGTCTCGAAGCGATTCCGGGTCTCTCCCTCATCGGCCGGCCGCGGGAACGCGCCGGAGTGGTCTCGTTCGTGCTCGCCGGCATCCACGCCCACGACCTCGGAACGGTGCTCGACCACTACGGAGTCGCGGTGCGCGCCGGACATCATTGCGCGCAGCCGCTCATGCGCCGGTTCGGTGTGCCGGCGACCGTGCGCGCCTCGTTCGCGCTCTACAACACCCACGACGAGGTCGCGGCCCTGCTGCGGGCGCTCGCGGGAGCCCAGGCGATCTTCGGTACGGCGGGCGGCCGGGACGCAAGCGGCGAGCGCCGGGAGGGCGGCAGATGAACGAGCTCCAGGTGCTCTATCAGGAGGTGCTGCTCGACCACTATCGCAGCCCGCGCAACCAGGGCCATCTGGCCTCGCCGACGGGCCGTGCCGAGGGTCACAATCCGCTCTGTGGCGACCGCATCGCGGTCGAGGTCGAGGTGGAGGGCGAACGCCTGCAGAAAGTGGCGTTCGAGGGCGGCGGCTGTGCCATTTCCACCGCCTCCGCTTCGCTCATGACCGAAGCGGTCGCCGGCATGACGCAGAGCGAGATCGCGGAGCTCTTCGACCAGTTCCGCAAGGCGGTGACCGGCGATCCGGCCGCCGATCCCGAGCCGCTCGGCAAGCTCGCCGTCCTCTGCGGCGTCAAGGATTTTCCGATGCGGGTGAAGTGCGCGACCCTGGCCTGGCACACGCTGTTGGCGGCGCTCGCCGGCGGCGGCAAGGTCTCGACCGAATAGGCTTTCCTCGCGCCATCGATCCGGCGCGCCCGACAACTGGCACAGGCAGGCGTCGAGACGCTGCGCGAGGTTGCGGCGCGGTCGCGGTGCCGTCGGCTCCGCGGTCGGCGTGGTAGCGTTCCGGCGCGTCTCGGACTTCGCGGGAAGGAGACCGGAAATCCGTTCGTTCTCTGCCGATCGGCTCGGGTTTCTCGCCGGCCTGGCGGCGATCTACTGGATCGCCCTCGGGGAGCCTCGACCCGCCGCTGCGCAACTTCTTCCGTTCACCGTCTACTCCGCCGAGGAAGGCCTGGCCGCGTCGCAGGTCTGGCACGTCCTGCAGGATCGCCGCGGTTACCTCTGGGTGGCGACCACCTGGGGCCTCTGCCGTTACGACGGAATCTCCTTCTCGACGATCTCGGTTCCTGACGGCCTGCCGAGCCCGAACGTCCGGCTGACGCTCGAGGACGAGACCGGCACGCTCTGGGTCGGCACCAACGCCGGCGTCGCTTCGTACGACGGCCGCACCGTCGTCTCCCACGCCGGCCGCGGCGGCGCCCTCGCAGGAACGATCTGGTCCGGCGCGATCGACCGTCACGGCGTCGTCTGGTTCGGCAGCGACCGTGGCCTGGTCTCCTGGAACGGCGAGGAGTTCCGCACCTTCGGGAGCGCCGACGGCCTGGCCGACGACTACGTCTACTCGGTGCTACCGGCGAGCGATGGTTCCCTCTGGCTGGGATCGCGCGGTCATGGCGTCGCGCGCTGCACTCTCGAGCCGGGCGGCCGCCTGGGGAGCTGCCGTGTCTTCACCGAGGCCGACGGCTTGAGCCACAACGCAGTGCGGGCGATGGCGGAGGACGCTGCGGGCGTTCTCTACTTCGCGACCCGCGGCGGTGGGCTGGCGCGTTTCGATGGCAACGGTTTCACGCGCTTCGGCGCCGCGGACGGGCTGCCCGACGACGATCTCTACGCCCTCCTCGTGACCCGCGACGGCAGCGAGCTCGTCGTCGGCAGCTCCGCCGGCATCGGCATCTGCCCGCTGCCCGCGATGCGGCCCTGCCGCCTGCTGCGCGAGGCGAATGGCCTCGCGGACGACGACATCCACAGCCTCGTCGAGGATCGTGAAGGCGCGCTCTGGATCGGCTCCGAAGGTGGCCTCAGCCGCTTGGCACGCCGCGACCTGTGGAGCTACGGCGAGCGCGAGGGGCTGCCGGACAAGCAGGTCTACGCGCTCGCGACGGATGGCCGCGGCGGCATCTGGGCCGGCACGGTGGGAGGCCTGGGACACCTCTCCTTCGGTCCCAACGGCGAGCCCACGGCGAAGGTCTGGAGACGCAACGAAGGCCTGCCGGCGGACTGGGTCTGGGCGCTGCTCCAGAGCCGCCGGGGAGAGCTCTGGGTGGGCACCGAGAATGGGCTCTCGCGCCTCCTGCCCTCCGGCCGCTTCGAGACCCTGACCGTTGCGGACGGCCTCGCCGGCAACTACGTGGTGAGTCTCTTCGAAGACCGCTCCGGAGCGCTCTGGGTGGGAGCCCTCGACGGCCTGTCGCGCATTCGCTTCGATGCCGACCGGCGCCCGTTGGAGGTGCGGAGCTTCCGGGCCGCGGACGGCCTGCCGGTGCAGCGCGCCTATGACATCGCCGAAGACGCCGGCGGGCGGCTCTTCATCGCCCACGGCGAAGGCCTCTCCTATAGCGACGGCGACCGCTTCCAGCAGGTGGGAGGGGCGTCCGGGCTCGATACCGGCAGTGTCCGCGCGCTGGCCCAGACCGCCGATGGCACTCTCTGGGCTGGTGGCTACGCCCGGCTGGCGCGGCTGATCTCTGCGCCGGGAAGCGGGTCGCCCCGCTTCGTCACCTACGGCGCGGCGAGCGGTCTCGCGGATCTGCTCGTGCTGACCATCGCCGACGACCGCGAGGGAAGACTCCTCCTGGGCACCAATCATGGAGTCCTCCTCTTCGACCCGTCGGCGCGCGGCGGGCTCGGGGCGGTCCAGGCGCGTTTCGACCGCGCTTCGGGCGCGATCGCGAGCGAGATCTCCCACAGCAACGCCTTCGCGCGGGACGAGTCCGGCCGCTCCTGGTTCGGCTTCAAGGGCGGACTGACCGGAATCCCGCCCGACCTCGGTGCACCGCGAGCGCCGGGGCCGCCGCCGGTATTCTTCGAGCGCCTGGCGACGCGCAGCGGATCCGAGTTTCACGCTCCGTTTGCGGGCCATGGACTCGCCGACGAGGTGCAGTTGGGACGGGAGCCGATCGTTCTGGCGCCCTCCGACTCGAACCTCCGCGTCGAAGTGCGCGCGCTGACCTTCAGCGGCGAGGGACAGCTGCGCTACCAGTTCCAGCTCGTCGGCTTCGAGAGCGCCTGGTCCGAGCCCCAGTCCGAAGCGTTCCGCGACTACACCAACCTCGATCCGGGCTCGTATCGCCTGCAGGTGCGGGCCGCGCTCGCCAACGGTGAGTGGAGCGCACCGGTCGAGCTCGCGCTCGAGGTCCTGCCGGCCTGGTACCAGCGCCGCCTGGTAGGACTTCTCCTCGCCCTGGCCCTGCTCGGGGCGGCCTTTGCCGCGGCCGCCTTCCGCACGCGGCGCATCCGGGCGCACAATCGCGCGCTGGAAAGAGACATCACCGAGCGCACCGACGACCTCGCCCGCTACACCCGCGCGCTCGAGGAGCATGCGCACGCGCTCGACCGCGCCAACGAGCGCATCCGGCTCGCCGACCGCCATCGCAGCGAGTTCCTGGCGAAGATGAGCCACGAGCTCCGGACCCCGTTGACGTCGGTTCTCGGCTTCGCGGCGCTGCTCGCCGACGGCCTCGGTGGCGGGCTCGATCCCCGCCATGCGCGCTACCTCGAGAACATCAGGGAGAGCGGCAATCAGCTCCTGCGCCTCATCAACAATCTCCTCGATCAGGCCAAGATCGAGGCGGGCAGGATGGACCTGCAACTCGAACCGGCGAGCCTCGAGTCGATCGTCGAAAGCGCGCTCTCGATGATGGAGGGCTACGGCGCCACGCGGGGCGTTCACCTCGCGGCGCAGTTTGGTGGCAATGTGCCGGCGATCGTGGTCGATGTCGCGAAGCTCCGCCAGGCGATCCTCAACCTGCTGTCGAACGCGATCAAGTTCTCGGTCCGCGGCAGCGCGGTCGAGGTCCGCACGCGCTTCCTGCCGTCCGCGGAGTCCGGCTTCGGCGGTGGTGCCTACGAGATCGTCGTCGCCGACCAGGGGCCGGGGATCGAGCCCGCCGACCACGAGCGAATCTTCGAGCCTTTCCGCCAGTTGGCGACGCGCGGCGAGACGGTGCCCGGCACCGGCCTCGGACTCTCGATCGCGCGCCAGTTCATCGCCCTGCTCGGTGGCGCGCTCGAAGTCGAGTCGGCGGTCGGCGAGGGTGCGGCCTTCCGGATCCGCCTGCCGGTGAACGCTACGGCGCGACTTCAGGGGGCCCGGGAGCCGGCACGGGCAGGGGAACCCGGCGCGGTCGACCGGCCGCGGGTCGTGGTACTCGAGCCGGACCGCGGACGCTTCACGATGGCGGCCGGCGATCTCGAGCGCCAGGGCTTCCTCGCGGTGCGCGCGCCCGACAGCGACGAAGCGCGCCGGATGCTGCGCGAGCTGCGCCCGGCGGTGGTCGCGGTCGACATCTATCCCGAGCGTCTGGAGGCCTGGACGACGCTGCTCGCGCTCGAGAGCGATCTCTCGCGGGCGGCGATTCCACTGGTACTTTTCGCCTTCGCCACCGGCAGCGAGAGAGGAGTGGCGGCGAGCTTCGAGCGGCTTCTCCACGCTCCGGCCTCCGCTGGCGAGCTGGTGAGCGCGCTGCAGAGCGCGCCTGCCCGGAGCGGCCCGGACGCTTCCGGGAGACGCCGCGCCGGCCCGCAACGGCGCACGGTCTGGCTGGCCGCCGGCCAACGTCAGGCCCCACCGGAGCTCGATTCCGAGCTCGCCGGTGCCGGATTCCCTTGCCAGCGGCCGACAACGCCGGGCCGCGCGTTGGCGCAGGCGGCGGGCGGGGAGTTCGCCGCGATCGTCGTCGATCTGGGCGACCGCACCGCCGGCGGTCTCGAGATGGCCGTCGAGATGCAGGCCGGAAGAGCCTCCGATGCCGTGTGGATCGCACTTGCCCCCGCGGAGCTGACCTCGAGCGAGCGCAAGCGGCTCATCGAGTATGTCGAGGGCGCCGCCGGTTCGGCCGGATCGGCGATCTCCGCTGCGGCGCTGCGGGTGACGCGCGGAGCGGCCGAGCCGTCGGGCGAGACACCGACCCGACCGCGGTAGACGCGGCTGAGGCGCCTTCATGCCGGACATGGCAGGACTCTCGCAGGGCAGAGACCGTATGATGACGCCGATGACGCGCGCGCGACCGCACCTGGCCGGCCGACGGACGCTCCCGGCGCGGCTGCGGCTCGCTGTGCTGGTCTTGCTGCTCGCGCCGACCGCCGTCTTGCGGGCGGACGAGACGCTGCACTACCGCTGGAAGATCGAGGGCTTCTTCGGCGCCCTGGCCGGACTCTTCTTTCCCAGCCACGGCGACGCCAGGCTCAGCCAGTCCACCCTGGCCAGTGGGAATCTGCAAAGCTCCCTGCTCATCACCTCGGACGAGGTGAAAGACGCGAGCTACTTCACCTACGAGGCCGAGATCGAGCCCGCCACGGGACGCACGGTCACGGCGCGCTCGAGTCAGCTGTGGCAGGGCAAACAGAAGGACAAGTCGAGCCCGCCGCTCGAAGCGGGAACAGTCGATGTCGCCTCGGCGATCCACCTGCTGCGCCGGACCCTCCCCACGACCTCGCAGGAGATGGAGATCTGGTCCGACGGCAAGCTCTATCCCGTCCAGGTCCAGCCGGCCGGCACCGAAACACGCAAGGTCGGTGGAAAGTCGGTGGAGACGCTCCACTACACGATCCGGCCGCTGGTGCGTCCCGAGCGCCGGGTGTGGAAGGGTGAGCTCGATCTCTGGTTCGCTCGCGATCCGCAAGCGACGCCGGTCGAGATGCTGGTCGCCCGCTCGCCGGCGCGGCTGCGCCTCGCGCTCGTCCAGAAACCGTAGGAGAGTCACTCTCGACCCAAGGAGGTCCGCATGTGGAATCGAAGAGAGGTGTTGCAAGGTTCGACCCTGGCGCTGGCTGGACTCGCCCTGCCCGCGACGCTCGCTGCCGGCTCTACCCAGGACCCCATCGCCGGCTCGCCCCCGGCAGCCAAGGCGCTCGGCGCGTTCGTCCTGCCGCCGCTGCCCTACGCCTACGACGCGCTCGAACCGGCGATCGACGCCGAAACGATGCGGTTGCACCACGGCAAGCACCACGCGACCTATGTCGCCAAGTTGAACGAAGCCATCGCGGCCGCGCCGGACCTGGCCGGCAAGAGCGTCGAAGAGCTCCTGCGGGACCTCGCACGGGTGCCCGAGGCGGTGCGCACCGCGGTGCGCAACCACGGCGGCGGGCATGCCAATCACACCCTGTTCTGGACTTCCATGAAGCCCGGCGGATCCGCCCCGCCCGCCGGCCGGCTGGCAGCAGCGGTCGCCGCGCAGTTCGGGTCGTTCGACGGCCTGCGCGAGCAGCTGACGAAGGCCGCCGGGGGCGTCTTCGGCAGCGGCTGGGCCTGGCTGTCGCTCGACGCCGGCAAGAAGCTTGCTGTCGCGACGCTGCCCAATCAGGATTCGCCGCTGTCGGCGGGCCAGGCGCCGCTCCTCGGGATCGATGTCTGGGAGCACGCCTACTATCTGAAGTACCAGAATCGCCGCGCCGACTACGTCCAGGCCTTCTTCTCCGTCGTCGATTGGAGCGCGGTCGGACGGCGGTACGAGGAGACCGTCGGCCCGGTCTGATCCGCCCCGTCACGGTCATCCGCATTCCCGCTCCGGGCGTAGGGAGAAGGAGAGTGGGAGTGCGGAGATCGTGAGAAGATGCGCCTGACGTCGACAACAGCCCTGCAGAAACCCGTTGCGGCGGAGCTCTGTCGGGACGGGCGACGCCCCCAAAGGATGACTCCTCAGCCCTCCGACCTCGAACTTTTGCAACGCGTCGCGGTCGCCGACCGAGAGGCTTTCCGGCTGTTCTACGACCGCCATGCGCCGCAGGTGCTCGCCTATGTGCGCTCCCTGGGCAGGAGCCGCGACGCCTCCGAGGATGTCGTGCAGGAGGTTTTCCTCGCCGTGTGGAGGAAGGCCGGCACCTATCGGCCGGAGCGCGGCGACGTCGCCGGTTGGCTCTACACCATGACCCGCAACAAGGTGGTGGACCTCTGGCGCAAGCTCCCGACCGGCTCCGACCAGAGCACGGAGGAGTCGCTGGCGGCGCTCTCCGAGCGCCCGGAAGCCGAGAGCCGGGTGGTGTCGATCAGTCTGCGCAAGGCGATGGCCGACCTGAAGCTCGAGCAGCGCCAGGCGCTCGAGCTCGCCTACTTCGGCGGCCTCACGTACGAGGAGACGGCGGAGCGCCTGAAGCTGCCGGTGGGAACGTTGAAATCGAGAATCCGTGCCGGGCTCGCCCTGATGCGCGGCGTACTGTCGGAGAGCGGCTCGTCGAGCCTCTAGGAAATCGCGCATGAGTCGAGAACTTGCCCATCCGCAGGACGAGACCCTTCTGGATCTCGCCGCCAGTCAGTTGGATCGTCCCCACAAGCTGGTGCTCGAGGCGCATCTCGAGCACTGCGGCGCCTGTCGCCAACGCGTCGGCGAGCTGGCGGCTCCGGGAGGATGGTGGCTCGAGCAGTTGCCGTCCGAGGCGCCGTCGCGCGAGCTCTGGGAGAGGCTGGAGCGCCGGGTGGCCGCGCCGGCGCCGGCGGATCCGTTCGCGGCGCACTTGCCGCTGCCGGCAGCCCTGCGCACCGAGCTCGCTGGCGAGCGTCGGCCGCGCTGGTGGTCGATCGGTCTGAACGGCGGCCGGATCACGGTCCTGCTCGAGGACGCGGTCACGAAGTCGCTGCTGTGTCTCGGCGAGATGCCGGGCGGGCGGCGCTTTCCCCGCCACGAGCACCTGGGGTTCGAGCAGGTCACGGTCCTGGCCGGCGGCTATGCCGACGAGCGCGGTGAGTTCCTCGCCGGGGACTATGCGGTCTACGAGCCCGGCTCGGTGCACGGTCCCGATACCCTCGACGGCGACCCCTGTTGGACCCTCTTTCGCCTCGACGGCAAGGTGCGCTTCGGCGGCTGGCGTGGAGCGCTGCAGCGGATCTTCGGTTAGTCGAAGCCGTCCGCCCGTCGCCCCCGGCACCGCAGGCGGCCGCATCGCCATTTGCTAAACTTCGCAATTCGATGAAGATTCGACGCGCCGCGAAATACGGGTTCTGTGCCGGCGTCAGGATCGCCGACAAGAAGGTCAAGAAGTTCGCTCGCGAAGGCAACCGCGGCTCGATCCTCGGCCAGGTCGTCCACAACGAGCGCGTCGTCGACGAGATGGCGCAGTTGGGCGTCGGAACGGTGCAGCATTTCGAAGAGGCCGACGCCGGGGCGATCATCTTTTCGGCCCACGGCGTGCCGCCTTCGTTCCACGAGCGCGCTCAGGCCCGTGGCCTCAAGATCCTGGACACTACCTGTCCGTTCGTCTACGACATCCACGACGAGGCGAGCGTCGCGCTGGCCGAGGGCGCCCACCTGGTCTTCATCGGCGATCCGCATCATCGCGAGGTGACCGGCTACACCCGCGACCTCGATCCCGGGCGCTTCCACATCCTGATGGATGTCGAAGAGGCCCGTGGGATCGACTGGTCGCGCTACTCCAAGGTCAAGATCTTCTACCAGACGACGCTGAACGCCGACGACTTCGAGGATCTCGCGGGCTACATCGAGTCGCAGGTTTCCGCGACGCGGGCCGACACGATCTGCTACGCCACCAAGGAGAACCAGGAGGCGGCGCACGAGCTCGGGCGCGACCCGGAGATCGGGTTGATCCTGGTGATCGGCGGCAAGAGGAGCGCCAACACCCGGCATCTGTGGGAGATCTGCGCGCGCTCGAAGCCCTCTCACCTCATTCAGGGGGCGGAGGACATCGATCCCGCCTGGTTTCATGGGGTCGCCGCGGTCGGGATCACCGCCGGCGCGTCGACTCCCGACTATGTTGTCGACGAGGTCGAGGCGGCCATCGAACGCCTGGCACCGATGGCTCCGATGGCCCCGGCGGGGGCCCCCTCTTGACCGGCCGGGACCGGTGAGCGATCCGCTCGCCAGGCTGCGCGAGGTGGTGCGCGGTCGCGGCGTGCGCGTCGTGCTGCCCGAGGCCGGCGACTCGCGTATCCGAAGCGCGGCTGCGGAGTGTGTCCGGCGCGGCCTCTGCGAGCCGGTCTGGCTGGAAGAGAGCGCGCCGGCCGTCCTGGCTGCGGCCCGCGACCACCTCGCTCGCCGCCTCGCGGCCCGCGGCCTCGCCGGCGAGGAGCTCGGACGAAGGCTCTCCGACCCCCTCCATCTGGCCTGCGCGCTGGTCGCCGACGGTGCTGCCGGTGCCGCGGTGATGGGCGCCGAGGCGACGACCGCCGACACCCTGCGCGCGGCTCTCGCCGCCGTCGGCCCACGGCCCGGGGTCGGCCGGGTCTCCTCGTGCTTCCTGATGACGTTGCGCGACGGACGATCTTTGGTCTACTCAGACTGCGCCGTGGTGCCCGACCCCGGGGCGGAAGAGCTCGCCGACATCGCGGTGGCCGCCGCGGCGAGCTGCCGGCTGCTTCTCGCCGAGGAACCGCGAGTCGCGCTGCTCTCTTTTTCGACCCACGGCAGCGCCCGCCATGAGCGGGTCGACAAGGTCGCGGCGGCGGCAGCGATCCTCGGGCGGCGCAGGGTCGATTTCGAATTCGAAGGCGAGATCCAGGCGGACGCCGCGCTGGTGCCGGAGGTGGCGGCGCACAAGTCGCGGGGTGCCGCCGTGCGGGGGCTCGAGGGGCGGGCGAACGTCCTCGTCTTTCCCGATCTCGATGCCGGAAACATCGCTTACAAACTCACCGAGCGACTGGCCGGGGCGCGGGCACTCGGACCGCTCTTGCAAGGACTCGCCTGTCCGGTGCACGATCTCTCCCGGGGCTGCTCGGTGGAGGACGTCGTCGATGTGATGACCGTCGCCGCGGCGGCCGCGCTGGGCCGGATGCCACGGATCGCCGAGAGCGGCCCGACGGCCGACCTGCGCGCGCACGAAAGGAGCTGCCGTTGAAAGTACTCGTGGTGGGCGGCGGTGGCCGCGAGCATGCCCTGTGCTGGAAACTGCGGCAGAGCCCGGAGCTCACCGAGCTCTACTGTGCGCCGGGGAATCCGGGGATCGCTGCGGTCGCCGACTGCGTCCCGATCGCCGCCGAGGAGATCCATTCGCTCGCCGATTTCGCGCAGGAGGCCGCGATCGACCTCACCATCGTCGGGCCCGAACTGCCGTTGACCCTGGGTATCGTCGACGAGTTCCAGGCCCGCGGGTTGCGGATCTTCGGCCCCAAGCGGCACGCCGCCGAGCTCGAGGGCTCGAAGGTCTTCGCCAAGGAGTTCCTTCGCCGGCACGCCATCCCGACGGCCGACTTCGAGATCGTGCACGACCGTGCCCAGGCCGCTGCAGCGGCGGTGCGCTTCGGCTTCCCGGTGGTGCTGAAGGCGGACGGTCTCGCGGCGGGCAAGGGTGTCATCGTGGCGGTCGACGTCGCCGAGCTCGAGGCGGCGCTCGTCACCCTGTTCGACGAACGACGCTTCGCGACCGCCGCCGATCGCGTAGTGGTCGAGGAGTTCCTCGAGGGCGAGGAGGTTTCGTTCATCGCAATCTCCGACGGCGAGCGCATCCTGCCCTTCGCGACGGCGCGCGATCACAAGCGTCTGCTCGACGGCGACCGCGGCCCCAACACCGGCGGCATGGGTGCCTTCAGTCCGTCAGGCCTCCTGTCGGCCGACCTGGCCGCGAAAATCCTCGAGGACGTGATGCTGCGGACGATTCGCGGCATCGCCTCCGAAGGGCGGCCGTTCGTCGGGGTGCTCTACGCCGGACTGATGCTCACCGGCGACGGCCCGAAGGTGCTCGAATTCAACGCCCGATTCGGCGACCCGGAGGCCCAGGCCCTTTTTCTCCGCCTCGAGGACGACCTGTTGCCGATCCTCGCTGCCGGCGCGGCCGGGAACTTCGGCATCACCCGGCTGCACTTCCGCAAGGAGGCTGCGGCGGTGATCGTCCTGGCGAGCGCCGGCTATCCGGAGAAGCCGGTACAGGGCGAGCCGATCCTCGGCCTCGACCGGGCGGCGGCACTTCCCAACGTCGAGATCTTTCACTCCGGAACCGCCCTCGTCGACGGCGTCGTTGTGGCCGCCGGCGGGCGGGTCCTCTCGGTCGGAGCGACCGGGTCGACCCTCGCCGAGGCGCTGAAGAGCGCCTACGCCGCCGCCTACGAGGTTCATTGGCCATCGAAGATCCTGCGCAAGGACATCGGCCGGCGCGCCCTCGAGCATGGGACTCTCACCGGCGAAAGCGGCCTCTTCCGCCTGCCGATCCCCGACGACTCCGACTCTTAGCCCGGCGCCACCGCGACGGCGCCGAATCACGTTGACAGCCCCTGGGGGGGGTGCCATCATGGCCGCAGGTTCGTGGTCGTCAGCCCGCCGGACGCCTCAGAGGGGCGTGTCATCGGCTCTCCTCGCCGCTTCTGGCGTGTTTCCTTGGTATTGATCGTGCAGTTCAGGTGAGCCAGTCATGTCCGGTTGCGGCGGTTGCTCCTACAAGGGAATGTCCACGGCGGTCGAAACCGCCTACGTGGGTGTGCGCTTCGGCGAGGAGACCAACCTCACCCTCTGCGGGACCGGCGGCGAGCTCCTCGGCAGGGGCGCCGGGGTCATCGTCGAGGTGGAGGGCGAACCGGCCTACGGCCGTGTCGAGCAGTCCCCGATGCCGATCTTCAAGCCCTGCCAGAAGGCCTCCGCGAAGGCGATCCTGCGGCCGGCGACGACCGAAGACCAACAGGCGTTCGAGGCCAAGCTGGAGCGCGAGCGCGCCGCCAAGCTCTTCTGTCTCGAGCGCGTGCGGGCGCTCAAGCTCGAGATGAAGATCTCGAAGGTCGATTTCTCCCTGTCCGGCAAGAAGGCGACCCTGCACTTCACTGCCGAGCACCGGATCGACTTTCGCCAGCTCGTGCGCGATCTCTCACAGCGCTTTGGCGCCCGGATCCAGATGGTGCAGGTCGGGTCGCGTGACGAGGCGGCACTGCTCGGCGGCGTCGGCGTCTGCGGGCAGACGCTGTGCTGCTCGACCTGGCTCAAGGACTTCCGGCCGATCTCCATCCAGATGGCCAAACGCCAGAACCTCTCGCTCAATCCGTCGAAGATCTCCGGTCAGTGCGGGCGGCTCCTCTGCTGTCTCGCCTACGAAGACGATCAGTACAAGGGCGCCAGGCGCCCGAAGGAAGACCCCCCGGTGACGGCAGCCTCATGAGCCAGCGTAAGTTGATTCGCCCCGACATCTCCGACAAGCGTGGCAGCGAGCCGCGTGCCGTGACCCGGCGCAAGCTCTCCCCTCCGGAGCAGACCAACGCCGAAGAGTTCTATTACCTGAAGCAGATGTCGGCGCGTACGCCGATGGTCGTCGTGCTGACCAACGACGAAGAGCTGCGCGGCTGGATCGAGTGGTACGACAAGGGTGCGATCAAGCTCAACCGCGCGGCCGGACCGAACCTGCTGATCCCGAAGCACAACATCCGCTACCTCTTCAAGGAAGAGGAGCTGCGCCGCACCCGGCGCCGGAGCCCCGAAGTGTCGGAGTCGGGCGCACCGCCCGGCAAGCGTGGGCCGGTCCCTGAAGAGGCCGGCTTGCCAGAGACCGAGCCGGAGAGCGAAGAGTAGGACCGTGTCCCTTCCGATCCTCGCGCTCACCCAGGGTGATCCGGCGGGAATCGGCCCCGAGATCCTGCTCAAGACGCTCGCCGCGAGCGGATCGAAGGCCTCCCACACCGCCGGTATCGCCGGCCCCGCTGCGCCCGTCGTCCTCCTGATCGCCGAACGGGTCGCTCTCGAGACGGTCGCGGGGCTCGTCCCAGGCTTCCCTTGGGAACGGGTGGTCGAGGTGGACGCGCCCGACCGGGCGACGCTCGAGACTCTCGGCGGGCGCGTGGCTCTCCTCGATCCGGTGGCCGAGCGGCGCCAGCTCGAGCTGGGGCGCTCGCGCGCCGCCGACGCGCACGGCGCCATGGCGGCGCTCGACGTCGGCATCCGCCTCGCCCGGGGCGGCATCGTCGACGCGATCGTCACGGCGCCAATCTCGAAAGAATCGATCGCGCATCACCTCCTGCCCGGCTTCGTCGGGCACACCGACTACCTCGCTGCCGCGTGCGGCCTCGAGCGCTACGGCCGCGACTACCTCATGGCGTTCCTGGCTCCGGGGATGCAGGTGGCGCTCCTCTCCGTTCACCTGCCGCTGCGCGCGGCGCTCGACGGGATCGGCAGGGAGAGTGTTCTCGCGGCGCTCGAATGCCTCGAGCGCCATGCCGGCGGACGTATCGCGCTCGCGGGGATCAATCCCCACGCTGGCGAGGGCGGTCTCCTGGGCAGCGAGGAGGGGGAGATTCTCGTCCCTGCTGTCGCCGAAGCGCGACGGCGGGGGATCGACGTGCGCGGGCCCGAGAGCGCCGACTCGCTGTTCGCGCGCCTGGCGCGCGACGAGTTCGACTGGGTTCTGGCGCTTTACCACGACCAGGGCCTGATCGCAGTCAAGAGCGCGGCGTTCGGCCTGGCGACGAACTGGACCGTGGGCCTCCCCTTTCTGCGTACGTCCGTCGACCACGGCACGGCCTTCGCGATCGCCGGCAGCGGCCAGGCCGATGCCTCCCCGATGATCGCGGTGGTCGAGACCACTCTGAAGCTCCTCTCCGGCGAGCTGCCCCGGCGGCGCCGCGCCGAGGGCTAGCGGAACCGGGCGATGACCCAGGCGCCGACCCGACCGCCGAACGCACCGCCGACTGCGCTCGGCGACGGCGGCCCCCCTCCGGCAGCGGACCCACTGGCGCTGCTCAATGAGCTGGCGCGCGTCGCGACCCAGGACTTCGCACTGCGGCCGATGCTGCAGCGCATCACCGACACCCTGGCGAGCCGGCTCGGAATCGAGCTCGTCTCGCTGGTGCGCGTCGATCGCGCCTCGAGCTCGTTCGTTTGCGAGGCGCTGACGAGCTCCCTGCCCACCGAAGTGCACGTCGGGTACACCCGGGAGCTCGGCAGTGGTGTCGTCGGCCGGGTCGCCGAGAGCGGCAGGCCGCTGTTGCTCGACGACGTCGGCGACTTTGCAGGCTACGTCGAGACCCTCGGCGGCGTCGTGTCCGAGCTCTGCCTGCCGATCACCCACAGCGGCAAGGTCGTGGCGTTGCTGAATCTCGAAAGCCCCCGGCCAGCGGCGTTCCACGGTCAGCTGGCGCTGTTTTCGGCGGTCGCCGAGCAGGTCTCCGGCGCCATCGCCTCGGCCCGGCTGTTCGACGAGACCCGCCGCCGGGCGTTCTTCCTGGAAGTGGTCAGCGAGGTCTCGCACACGGCTCTGGCGGGCGGCGAGCTGCGCGAGGTCCTCGGGCGGCTGGCGCGCTACATCCAGGAGCGCTTCCACCTGACGCTCGCCGCCATCGTCGTATCGAACGAGTCCGGGAGCGAGTGGGAGCAGCGCGCGATCGCGCTGCGTCCGGGGCTTACGATGCCGCCCCGCAAGCGCTGGCCGGTCTCGGCGGGGATCGTCGGGCGGGCCATCCGTACCGGCGAGCCGCAGCTGGTCCTCGACACCGCCAACGACCCGGACTTCTTCGGGCTGGACGAGAAGATCACCTGCGAGTACGCCGTGCCGTTGCGCTTCCAGGGTCGCGTTCTGGGCGCGTTCAACATCGAGGGCGAGGACCGGGCAGTGATGAACGAGGAGAACCTGGCGCTCTTCCGCACCATCGCCGAGCAGATCGTCGGCCGTATCGAGCTCGCGCTGGTCAACCAGAAGCTGCAAGAGGCGAATCGCGAGCTCGAGGCGCTCGCGCGGCGAGACGCCCTGACCGGAGTCGCGAATCGCCGCCAGTTCGACGAGGCGCTCGAAGCCGAATGGCGGCGAGCCCGCCGCGCCCGATCTCCGATCGCCCTCGCTATCGCCGATGTCGATCACTTCAAGGCCTACAACGACGCCTGCGGACACCAGGCCGGGGATGCCTGCCTGCAGAGTGTGGCGCAGACGCTGGTCACCGTCGCGCATCGCGCCGGAGACCTGGTGGCGCGTTACGGCGGCGAGGAGTTCGCGATCCTCCTCCCCGGGCTGGACGGCGAGCAGGCCCGGGCGCTCGCGGAGGCGATGCGCCGGGCGGTGGAGCAGCGCGCCCTGCCGCACCCGTCGTCGCCGGTCGGCAAAGTGGTCACCGCGAGCCTGGGCGTCTGTTCGCTCGTGCCGCTGCGCGGCGACACCGCCTCGACGCTCGTGCACGAGACCGACCTGGCGCTCTATCGCGCCAAGGCCTCCGGCCGGAACCGCGTGGCGCGGTCCGGGTCGTCCTGACCGGGTTCGCCCTTCGGCCGCTCCCGGCTACGAAGCGCCGCGGCCCGACAGCACGACGGGCACGGTGCGGACGAGGATCTTGAGGTCGAGCCAGGGCGACCAGTTGTCGATGTAGGCGAGGTCGAGCTTCATCCACTGGTCGAAGTCGAGCTCGTTGCGTCCCGAAATCTGCCAGAGGCAGGTCAGTCCGGGCTTCATCGCCAGCCGCCGGCGCTGCCAGCGCTCGTACTGGGCGACCTCCTCGGGGATCGGCGGGCGCGGTCCGACGAGACTCATGTCGCCTTTGAGGACGTTCCACAGCTGCGGCAGCTCGTCGAGGCTGAACTTGCGCAGGAGCCTGCCGAAACGGGTCACGCGCGGGTCGTTTCGGGCCTTGAAGACCGGACCGTCCATCTCGTTCAGATGCTCGATCTCGCGCCGGCGCTCTTCGGCGTCGGCGATCATGGTGCGGAACTTGTAGAGCGTGAACAGGCGTCCGTTGCGCCCGCAGCGGACCTGGCGGAAGAGCACGGCGCCGCGCGACGTGAAGCGGATCAGCAGCGCCAGGAGGCCCAGGATCGGCAGCGCGAGGACGAGCAGCGCCGCCCCCAGGACGATGTCGAGAGTGCGCTTGAGCAGCAGCCCGCCGACGCTCGTCGGGCCGGTCGAAAAGGTGAGCAGCGGCACGCCGTCGAGGTCCTCGAGCTGCACGCTCGCCTTGGCGTGAGGGAAGAAGTTGAGCGCGAAGCGGGTGATGATGCCCTGCTCCTGCAGACGGAGGAAGAGGTCCTCGAAGCGGTCGAAGTCGCGCCGGTCGATGGCGAAGAGCACCTCGTCGATGACCTGCTCCTCGACGATCCGGCCGAGCTCGCTCACCCGGCCGAGAACCGGCAGGCCGCCCAGGGACTCGGGGATGGCCTCATCCTCGTCGGCGACGAATCCCGCGACGCGATAGCCCCAGAAGCGATGTCCCAGGATCGAGGCCGCGATCGAGCGCGCCGCTTCGTTGGCGCCGACGATCAGCACCGTGCGGTAGTTGAAGCCGTGCGCCCGGACGTAGCGCGAGCTCACCCGGAGGGCGAGCTTTTCGAACAGCAGGAGCGCTCCCGAGAGGAAGGCGAAGAGCGCGATCCAGATCCGGCTGAGGCGGTCGTCGTCGAGCAGGCGCTCGTCGAGGCGAAAGGCCCAGACGATGAGCAGGAAGAGGATCGAGGCGGTCGCGGTGATCCGGACGATCGCCGTCGCCTCGTCGAGCACCGGCACGGTGCGGTGCGAGCGGTAGCGGCCCGATGACCAGAGCAGGAGGGACCAGAGCACCAGGGCCAGGGGCAGGAGCGGAAGATAGCGCTCGACCGGATAGAGCGCGCCGGGAATCCACCGCCCGCCGAGTGCCGGCAGCAGATGGCTGCGCAAGGCATGGGCGAGCAGGAACGCCGCCGAGATCAGGGCGAGGTCGAGCAGGAAGACGAGACTGGCGATGAGACGGGCTTGCTGCTTGAGCATCGGTCGGAGCGAAATTCTAGCCGATCCCCGCGGGATCTCCGGGAGTCACGGTGCCCGGAGAACTGGCCGCGTCGCGCAGCAGGTGGGCGTACTGATCCGCGATCGTCTCCCAGTCGTAGCGCTCGGCCGCGCGGGTGGCGGCAGCGCGCCCCCGGCGCGTGACCTCCTCGGGGTCGGTGCGCAACCGGTCGAGGATCGCCGCGAGCGACGGCGGGTCGTCGGCCCGGAAGTAGAGCGCGGTGTCGCCGGCCACCTCGCGATTCTCGGGAGTGTCGTTCACCACCAGGCAGTTGCCGTAGCCCATCGCCTCGACGAGCGCCGGGTGCGTGCCGCCGACCTCGGTCGCGTGGATGTAGACCAGGGCGTGCGAAAGGAGCTGGCGGTAGCCACGGCCGTAGATCGGACCGGGGAAGTGGATCCTCGGGTCGCGGGCGGGCCGGAACGAGGCGATGTAGTCGTTGGCGTAGGGGGCGCCTCCCACCATCAGGAGTGGAATCTCGCCCCCGACGCGAGCGAAGGCCTCGACGACGCGGTGCGGATTGTTCTCGGGCTCGAAGCGCGAAACGTAGAGGAAGTAGTTGCGCTTCTCGACCCCCAGCCGGCGAAGCGCCCCACTCTGCCTGAGCGGCCGCGCGTCGACGCCATAGGTCACGATCGCCGAGGGCGCGCCGTAGCGCGCGAGGTAGTGCGCGCGGATCACCTCGGCGTCGGTCACCAGCCGGTCCGGCAGCACGCAGGCCAGGCGCTCGGAGAGCGCGAAGACTGCACGCCCGAAGGCACCCCATTTGGCGCGGCGCTTTTCGATGCCGTCCACGTTCAGGAGGCTGGGCGTGCCGGCGGCCGACAGCAGTGGCAGGAAGAGGGCGTTCGCGGAGTTGACGACGAGCGCGGCGTCGAAGCGCTCGCCGGCGGCATGCAGGCAGGAGAGCAGCGTGTGTACGGGCGTGTCGAGGTGCTTGGTGCGGATCGTCGGCAGGTGCACCAGGCGCGCGCCGCGAAACCGGGCGCGGCGCAGTGGCGGTCGCACACCGGACCGGCCGCCGGTGCGGTCGCCCGGTCGCGGCGGGGAGGTCCGGCAGTAGACAGTGACGTCGAAATCACGCGCCACCAGGCGTGGCGCCAGCTCCGCGAAGAGCGTCTCGTAGCCGCCGTAGCGCCCCGGTATACCCCGGGAACCGATGAGAGCGACGCGCAGTTTTCTCACAGTGGCTCCGACTGGCGCAGGAACCAGCGTCCGATGGCACGTGCCGGCACCGTGCGACGCTGCTGGACGCGGCGGCGGTGGGCGAGGAGCTCGCGCCGCCGCTGCCAGAGCCAGGTGTAGGCCGGAAGCGAACTGCGTTCGCGCAGCAGCACCCAGGCGAGCGCCGCGAGATCGCGCGCCAGCGTGGCGGGCAACGTCCAAAAAAAGTTGCCGGGCGTCTGGTGGTCGATGCGCAGAAGATAGCGGTTCTTGAGCGAGTGCATGTTGACCGCGGGGGGCAGGGCAGACCGGCGTTCGGGGAGCACCCGGCGGCGGTGGGTCGCCACGGCCGCCGGGTCGTAGAGGATCTCCCAGCCGCGCTCGCGCAGCCGGAAGGCGAGCTCGGCATCTTCGCGAAAGGAATGGAAGCGCTCATCGAACACCTGGCCGTCGAGCGCGACGTCGGCGAGCGCCGCGCGCCGCCAGAGGGTTGCCGCACCGGTGGCGCCGAAGACGCGCTCGGGGGCGCCGTATTGGCCGCGGTCGGGCTCGCCAGAGCCGCGATCGAAGTGCCGCCAGGTCCAGGAGAGCCGCATGCCGCAGGCGTCGAGCCGCGCCGGCTCTGCAACGCTGTCGGAGCGATCGGAGCGATCGGAGCGATCGGAGGCATCCGGGCCGGCGCAGGGTTCGCGGACGAGTCGGCCGGTGACCGCGGCGACGCGAGCGAGCGCGGGATCCTCGAGCCGGGCGACGAGAGGGGCGAGGAAGCCGGGCGAAAGCCGTGCGTCGGCGTTCAACGTCAGCAGGTAGGGCGCCGTCGCGATCGCGATCGCGCGGTTCATCCCGCCGGCGAAGCCCAAGTTGTCGGGCAACGCCACGAGGCGCGTCGCAATGGCCGCCGGCGCCCATTGGCGCGCCACGGCGACGCTCGCGTCGCTGCTCGCGCAGTCGACGACGACGAGCTCGGCGGGCGGCGGGTCGAGGGCGGCCATGGCGGCGAGCCCGCCGGGAAGGTCGTCGGCGGAGTCGTGGGTGACGACGAGGAGCGCGACCGGCACGGGAGCCATCGGAGCCATCGGAGCCATCGAAGCCATCGAAGCGAGGGGCCTCAGGCCGAAGGTTCCAGAGGGTTGTGGAGCTCCTTCGGCTCCGGCGCTGACGGGGCCCATCCGGAGAGGCTCCCGGCCGCGACCTGGAGCAGCGCCTGCGCCGCCTGGCCGCGGCTCGCAGCGCGCGCCGGCCGGCGCAGCGGGAGCAGGAGCAGGCGGCCGAGAGCCGCCGGCCCGGCGAGGGCGCGAAAGGCGAGCGCCCAACCGTGGCCGTGGTGCTTGTCGAGGTAGCGGCAGAGATTGCGGTCGTAGGCAGTGAGGAAGGCGCCGTAGCCCAGGGCGCCGACGGAGCTGCCCTGGCGATGCCGGAAGAGCGCTGCCGGAAGGTAGATCAGTTGGTGGCCGCGCGCGGCGAGCCGTCGCGCGAGATCGACGTCTTCGAACCAGGCAGGGAAGAAGGCGTCGTCGAAGCCGCCGACCGCGTCGAAGATGCTGCGGCGCAGGGCGAGCGCCGCGGCCGCCGGCTGTTCGATCGGTGTGCCTGCCGAAGGCTCGACGGCAGGCCCGCCGCCCGGATTCCAGAACAGGGCATGGGCGAGCAGGGCGAGCGGTGTCGGCAGGCGGCGCAGCTGCCAGCCCGCCTGGGAGCTGCCGTCGAAGCCGACCAGACGCGGTACCACTCCGGCGACCCGAGGCGAGCTCTCGAAGGCGAGACGGACGGCGGCGAGGGCCCCCCCGGTGGGGCGGGCGTCCGGATTCAGAAAGAGCAGGAGCTCGGACCGCGCCGCGCGGGCACCGAAATTCGAGCCGCCCGCGAAGCCCAGATTTCTGCCGGGAGAGAGGAACCGGATGTTGCCGGCCAGCGCTCCGTCCCTCGCGAAGGACCTGCCGAGGCGCTCCGGGAGATCGCCATCCTGGTCCACGACGAGGAGCTCGAAGCGCCGGTCGTCCGGCCAGCCGGCGACCAACTCGGCCACGTCGTCGGCCGCGCGCCAGGCGACGACGATGGTCGAGAGCTCCGGTGTCGTCACGCCGCCGAGCCTATCCGGAAGCGCGCGGCGGCAGCGAGCGCGCGCCGGCTGGCCAGCACGGACGGCGGCGCGAAGGCCGCGAGCCGTGGCAGTGCGCCCGCCCAGCCGGCGACCACGCCCAGGGCGCGGGCGCCGTCGAAGCGCAGGCCGGCGCGGAGCAGATCGCGCAGATCGCGCGCCGCGAGGCGCGGCAGAGCGGAGGCGAACTCGCTGCCGAGCAGTCGCCGGAGTACCAGGAGCCGGTTGCGATGGATCGACCGCCAGCGGCCGAAGGGCGCGCGGCCGGCCGTCGCCTGGCCGGCATGCCGGGCGCATGCCGCGGGGACGCACCAGCTCTCCCACTCCGCCTCGCGCAACCGCACGGCGAGCTCGACGTCCTCGTAGTAGCTGCCGAGCCGCTCGTCGAAAAGGACCCCGGCGAGCGACTCGCGCCGGTAGAGGGCGGCGGTGGCCGAGACGCCGAAGAGCTCGAACGGCGCTGCGCTCGCTTCGGGCGGGGGCTCGCCCGCTCCGACCTGCACCGCCTGCCAGGCGCGGTTCCAGCCGATCCCGCAGCCTTCGACCTGTTCCGGACGGTCGAGCTCCAGGTGGACGCCCTGCACCGCAGCCGCGCGCGGTCGCCGGCCCAGCTCGCCGGCGAGCGCTGCGAGCCAGCCCGGCTCGACAATGAGGTCGTCGTTGACGAGCGCGATGGCGGTGCTCCGCAGATCGGCGTGGACGAGTCCGAGATTGGCGGCGGCGGCGAAGCCGACCGGCTGCGGTAGCCTCAGGAGGCGCTCGCGCGGACGGTCGAGTGTCGGTGCGGGGACTGCGCCCTGGTGCACCCAGACCAGCTCCGCATCCTCGGTTGCGAGCTCGCGGCGCAGGGCGGCGAGCATCTCGTCCTGCCACGGCGAGTGCCCGAGCGAGGGCACGATGGCGGAGATGGCGGAGATGGCCGAGATCGGTCCGCTCAGCGCCACTCGACCTCCGCCCGGTCGAGCACGAAGAACCCCGCCGCACCTGCGGGCGTCGAACCGGCGGCGCGGAAGCTCAGCGGCTCTCCGGCAGTGAATGCGAACGGCCCGGCGGCGAGCGTCTGCCAACCGAGCTCGCCGGCCGACACTACGGCCGGGTCGGCCGGCGAGGGCAGGTCCAGGGTCGCAACGAGCCTTTCGCCGGCGCGAACCTCGAGGGCGAGCGCGGCTTGCGGCCCGGGGAACGGCGCGACCCGCAGAACGAGCCGGCAGGTGCTCCCGCCGGCGACCGGGACGACCGCGATCTCGGCCCCGGGCCGCAAGGCCCAGCCGCCGTCGAAACGTGTGCGATCGACGGTCCACCGTTCCGGGAAGAGCGCCCCGCCCCGGCGCGTCACCCAGGTGTCTTCGAACTCGATGCGCGCGGTCGGGAGCTTCTGGGCCGCGAGCAGGAGCGCGCTCCAGCCGAGAAGCAGCGAGAGCGCCGCGAGCGGCCAGGCGAAAGACGCCGCGCTGCTTCGCGCGCGAGGGCTCCGCCGGCCGGCGCCCCGCCAGCCGATCCCGAGGACGACGAGCGTCACGAAGAGCGGCACGATCCAGGTCGCTGGGCGTGTCCGGACCATGGAGGGAAAGAACCGCACGAAATCGACGGTCGAGCCCGCGGAGAGCTCGTCGAGAATCCGGCTGGAGCCGTCCGCCAGGCTGTAGGCCCAGGCCGGATGAACAAGGTAGATGAGCGCGAGCAGGGCGGAGAGCGCCGCGAGCACCGCGCCGAGCCACCGCAGGCCGAAAGCCGGGCGCCTCCGGGCCAGAAGCGGCGGCAGGAGCATCGCCAACGCCGGCAGCAGAACGACACCGTAGCGGAAGGGCGGCGACCAGCCGCCATACCATTCGCGGCGCATGCCGATCAGCAGGAGATAGGGCAGGAGGGCGACGAGCTCGGAGATCGGAGCCAGCCGGCCGGGGGGAGCGGCAACGACCGACTCCGCGGCGGGATCACGAGGCCGACTGTGACGCTGATGCCAGACGACGACAACCAGGGCCGGCAGGAGGAGGAGCCAGATCGGCGAGAGGGCGAAGAGACCGAACGCGACATCGAAGAACAGGCCGAAGTCACCGCGCACCTGGTCTCCCACCGGCACGGCGAAGATCGCGAGGTCGCTGCCGGCATACATGCGCAGCGGATTGCCGTAGCGCCAGAAGTTCCACAGCCCGAGGCCGAGGAGGGTCGCCGAGGCGAGCAGCAGGAGCTCGCGCCGCCGCCTGCCGGCGCCGCGCAAGCGGGCGATGGCCAGCGCGCCGAGCGGCACGGCGAGGGCGAGAAAGCGCAGTTTGAGCAGCGGCAGAGCGACGAGCGGCAGCGCGAGCGCGAGGAGCTCCCAGCGCGTCGTGGCCGACCTCGGCCCGGCCGATCCCCGGCGGGCGGGGTCGAGCCGCACGAGCGAGCGGCAGATCAGGGCGACGAGCAGCGCGGCCGGGACCTCGACCCAGAACTGTCCGGCGAAGAGCAGGAGCGGGGGAGCGAAGGCGAGGATCATCCAGGCGGCGAGGAGGCCGCGAGGCCGGCGCGGATAGCAGGCTCGCGCCGCCTGCAGGCCGGCGGCTGCCGCGGCCGCGGCGAATGCCAGCATGCCGAGCTGGGCGCCGAACGGTCCCGCGAGGAGATAGAGCGGCGAGAGTGCGAGCGGCAGGAGGGCGCTGTGCCGGGAATAGAACTCGGCGTTCGTCCCGGTCGGATCGCCGGGCTGAGGTTCGACCGGCACGGTCGTGAAGCTCCGCCAGGCCTGATCGCGGTACTCATCGGCGAGATCGACGTCCCCGTCTTCGGCGAGGCTGTGGGTGAGCAGAAGGTAGTAGGGCTCGTCGCCGTCGGGGGCGCGCGCCGTCGTCGTCCAGGGCCAGGCGAAGAGGTAGAGCGCCAGCGGCAGGGCGAAGAAGGGCCAGAGAGACGGCCCGGCTACCGAGCGCCGGAGGCGCACCGCGAGACGGAGGGTGCGGACGCCGGCCAGGACGAGTCCACTGGCGGCGACGAGCTCCGACGAGCCCGGAACTCCCAGCGTGAAGTGCTGCAGCGCGAGCACGATCCAGCCCCCCCAGAGTCCGAGCTCCAAGGCGGAGGTTCGATCTCCCGCGGCGCGGCTGACCGACGCGAAGAGCGCGGCGACGACCGGCAGGACGACCACCATGCCGCGTACGCCGCCGAGCGGCAGTGCCGGCAGGAGGGCGGCGAGTGCGAAGCTCGCCGCCGAGGCTGCGAGAACCTGCCAGGCGGTGCGCTGCACCGGGTTCGGGTTGGGGCTCGCTCCGGCGGGGCTCATCGCTCGGTGGCCAGGAAGAAGATGGCGAGGCTGGTTTCGGCCGGCAGACCGGGGTGGCGTTCGAGCACCAGCTGCCGCGCGCCGAGCGCCTGCGGTAGCTCGAAACGGGCACGAGTCGTCTGACCGAGAAAGCGGCCGGCGCCGGGGATCCAGGAGATCCAGGGCTGCGGCGCCGGGCAGGCGAGCTGCGCCGCGACGTCGGATCGGCCGGCCGCCCATTCGGCGCTGTCCCGGCCGGCGACCAGGGCGCCGTTCCAGGGAGCCCGGGCCCCTTCCCGCCTGCCGCTCTCGTCCGGTTCTTCGGCGAGCGTGAGCGCGGCGATCTCCTGTCCGCAGGCGAGCGCGACGCCGTGGGTGAGATAGGAATCGACCACCAGCGATCCCACCGCGACGCCGGAGAGCTCGAGTGCCATGCGCGGCGAGGCCTGGGTCAGCACGACAGCGCGCTCCGAGAGGAGCCGCTCGGCCACCGGCCGGTCGAGCGACGCCACCGCGCCGAGCAACGTCGCAACGGGGGCGGCGCGCAGCCAGGGAAAGCTGCCGGCGAGGAGCGACGCCGCGGCGAACAGAACGAGGCCGCGGTGTGCGAGCCGCGCTCCGGCCTCGGATCCGAGGCCGGACGCAAGCCCCGCCGTGACGAAGACGAGCCCGACCCACCAGGGCTCCGCGGCGAGCTGCGGAGCGAGGAGAACGGCGAGCGCGACGGCGGTCGCCCTGCGGGGCGCGCCCGGTCCCTGACCCGTCGCGAGAAGCGCGGCGAGCGCCGCAGCGACTCCCGGCAGGAAGACGAGCAGGGCGAAGGTGGAAAGCGCCCGGCCCTCCACGCTTTCCACGTAGAGGCGGTGCCCGTGCAGCACGAGCGCCATCGCCAGCGCGAGCGCTGCGCAGGTGCGGAGTCGGGGGACCGGTCGGGCGGCGAGCTCGAGGCTGCCGAGGATGAGGACCGAGAGCGCGAGGAGCGCCGCCACGGCCGCCGGCCGCAAGCCACCCGAGGGCGGCACCGTGGCGACGAGCAGCGTCGCCGCGAGACCGAGTCCCACATGCACCGGCCGGCGCGCGGTGCCGAGGAGCGAAAGCGGTGCGAAGACGGCGGCGGCCCAGAACGCCAGAAAGAGGGTCTCCGCCGTGGCCGAAGAGCGCCCGGAGAGGGCCGGACCGAGCGTTGCGGCAAGGAGCATCGCCGCCGGCAGTGCCGTTCGAAGCGTGAGGTCGGCAAGCGTCGCAGGCCTCGGGCGCCGGGATCGCAGAGGCAGTCGCGCGCTCGAAGGGGGCGGCAAGGGCGGGCTCATGGTCGGATCAAGAGTCGCTGTCGGCGCGGTAGCGGCACATGGGAGCGGAGATTCGCTTGCGATCCTAGCCTTTCGGGGTCGATCCGGCTGCGATCGATGCGGCTCACCGGAGTCTACGAGCGGGAAGGCGGGGCCGTTGATAAGCTTCGCGCACCATGTTGTCCCGCGAGCTCCTGCGTAGCGATCCCGAGAGAATTCGTCGAGCCTTCATCGACCGCGGCCAGGGTCCGGCGACCCTGGACGAATGGCTGCAGATCGACGCCGAGCGCCGCGGGGCGGTCACCGAGATCGACGAGCTCAAGCGGCGGCGCAACGAAGCGAGCCGCGAGGTTGGAGCGCGCAAGAGCAAGGGCGAGCCTGCCGACGACCTGATGGCCGAAGTCGGCGGCATCAAGGCCCGGCTCGAGAGCCTCGAAGCCGCGCTCGCAGGCCTCGACGAGCAGCTCGCCGCACTCGAGCTCCGTTTTCCGAATCTGCCCGATGCCTCCGTGCCGGTCGGCAGCGACGAGACCGCGAACCGGGTCGAGCGCGTCGTCGGCACGCCGCGGGAGTTCGACTTCGAGCCCAAGCCGCACTGGGACCTCGGAACCGACCTCGGTATTCTCGATTTCGAGCGCGGCGCCAAGGTCACTGGCGCGCGTTTCACGGTCTACTACGGCGCGGCGGCGCGCCTCGAGCGCGCCCTGATCTCCTTCATGCTCGACCTGCACACCGGCAGGCACGGCTACCGCGAGGTCCTGCCGCCGTTCATCGTCAACCGCGACAGTCTCGTCGGCACCGGCAATCTGCCCAAGTTCGAGCAGGACCTGTTCCATCTCGAAGGCACCAACTACTACCTCGTGCCGACGGCCGAAGTGCCGCTCACCAATCTGCACCGCGAAGAGGTGCTCGACGAGAGCCTGCTGCCGTTGCGCTACACCGCCTACACGCCCTGCTTCCGCAGCGAAGCCGGCTCCTACGGCAAGGACGTGCGCGGCCTCATCCGCCAGCACCAGTTCAACAAGGTCGAGCTCGTCCAGCTCGCCACGCCGGAGACCAGTTTCGCCCAGCTCGAGGAGATGGCCGGCCACGCCGAGCGCGTGCTGCAACTGCTCGAGCTGCCGTACCGCGTGATCTGCCTGTCGACCGGCGACATGGGCTTCGCGTCCACCAAGACCTACGACCTCGAGGTCTGGCTGCCGTCGCAGAAGACCTACCGCGAGATCTCCTCGTGCTCGAACTGCGGCGATTTTCAGGCACGGCGCGCCAACCTGCGCTGCCGCACCGAGGGCGGAAAACCCCGTCACCTCCACACCCTGAACGGCTCCGCCCTCGCCGTCGGCCGCACTCTGGTCGCCATCCTCGAAAACTACCAGCAGGCCGACGGCTCGATCGCCATCCCCGAGAAACTCCGCCCCTACCTCCCCGGCCTCCCGCGCATCGTCAGGGAAGGCTGACGCAGGCCCCCACTGATTGCGTAGACTCAGCTGTAACAGGACCGTCCGGACGGGTCCGAGCGCAAGGCGGGCGCCCGAGGAGAGCGCGAGACGTACTTGGGTACGTTGAGCGATCGCCGAGGAAGTCCAACGCCGCGATCGGGCCCGGACTGACGGTCGTCTCGAAAAGGAGGGGTGGCGGAGTGGTCGATCGCGGCGGTCTTGAAAACCGCTGGGTCCTCACGGATCCCGGGGGTTCGAATCCCTCCCCCTCCGCCATGCTCCTCGCGTCGCGGCCTACTGCTGCGCCAGGACCCCGGTAGGCGCGCCGTT
>JAGPDF010000044.1 GCA_018057705.1 Thermoanaerobaculia bacterium
ACGATCCAGTGCGGCACCTGCTGGGCAGCGAGGAACTCCTCGGCGCCTTCTCCGGAGAGCATCGCGAGCGTCGACAGGAGTCCGGCCTCGGTGCAGTTGCCCGCCGCGACCGTGACCAGCCGGGGCGCCGACACCACCGGCCACCCGGTGCGCGGGTCGAGGATGTGGCCGTAGCGGACGCCGTCCTTGAGGAGGAAGCGCCGCGCGTCGCCACTGGTGCAGACGGCGCCCTGGCGGACCTCGAGGATCTGTTCGGTGCGGGCCGAGGCGGGATCGTCCACTCCCACCACCCACGGTTCGCCGTCGCGGCGCGGGCCGGTCAGCACCAGATCTCCTCCCAGATTCACCAGGCAGGCGACTTCCGGGGCGGCCTGCCGCAGCAGCAGCGCCGCGCGGTCCGCGGCATACTCCTTGCCGAGGCCGCCGAGATCGAGCTCCATCCCGGCGGGCAGGGTGAGGACAGGTCGTCGCCAGGTCACGCGCTGCCAGCCCACCAGCGGCACGAGCTCAGCGACCTGGGCCGCGGTCGGAACCCGGTCGCTGCCGTCGAACTTCCAGGCGCGCCGGAGCACTCCGGAGGTGACGTCGAACGCACCTTCGGAGATGCGGTGGCAGCGGGCGGCGAAGTCGAGCAGATCGGCGGTTTCGCTATCCACCGCGAACGGTTCGCCGGCGGCGGCGTGCAGCCGGGCCAGCACCGAGTCGCTGCGGTAGCGCGAGAACTTGGCCTCGATGCGGTGGACCTCGACGGCGGCAATCTCGGTCAGCCGGCGCGTCACCCGCCGGTTGCCACCTTCGACGAGGACTTCACAGGGGCTGGCCATGGCGTCGAAGCGGCCCGCCCCATGGCCGGCCGCCCGGCGCACACGGAGCGTGCCCGGATCGAAGGTCAGCGCCGCCTCAGAAGGCGCACCCAAACTGCACCATCAGCGCATCCACGGCAGGAAAGAGCTCGTAGTCTGCCAGCACTCCGGGTTGCGCGCCGGAGACGGTGCCACTCTGCTCGTAGTACTCGAGCTTGATGTTCCACTCGCGATCGTGGCGCATCGGGCGCCCGTACTTGAGGCCGAACGTGACGCCAGTGAGGTCGCCAAGCCGGTAGTCGGCGCTGGCGTGGCCGGGAAGGGCTTCGCCCGCCGCGAGATAGCGGGTATAGAAACTGGCGGCGGACTGCTGGTAGAGCCGGGCGTGAGGCTGCAGGTAGCCCGCCCCGCCGAGGTCCCAGCGATAGCGCAGGTCGATCGTATGTGAGCGGATCCGCCAGTCGTCCCAATGGTAGCGATAGCTCACGTCCGCCGCATCCTCGGAGCGCATCTGGCGTTTGTAGGCCACGTAGAGACTCTGTTTCGTTCGCGCGTCGGGCCGCGACTCGTAGAGCTGATCGACCGGGTTCCCCTGGTTCGGGCCGGGCAAGGGGTCGATCAGGCTCACCAGCTTGTAGGGATCCGTCAGGTAGCCGGAGCTCCTGCCGACGCTGTAGTTGATCTGTACCAGGGAGCGGCGGTCGAGGATCTGCGTCAGCCCGAACAGCAGGTCGTAGAGCGACTTCGTGTCCCCGCTCCCGATGCGATTGAGCGGTGGGACTCCGCCGCCGTCGTCCTCACCACCGCCGGGAACTTCGGGCGACATGCTGCCGAGCGGCTCCGGCAGGCCCCCCACCGGGTCGACGGTGTCGTAGCCGAGCGCGGCCCCCAGCGAGAGCGTGGTGTTGCGTTGGTTGAAGTCGCGTGCCAGGACAGCATTGACCGAGTAGGAACCGTAGTCGTATTCGGTCGAGACATTGGCACCGAACGTCGCTTTCCAGAGCGGCGAGAGCGGCTTCTCCCAGCTCATGTTGAGCGCCCAGCGCGTGTCGAGGAAACTCGTGTCGAGCGGGGTCTCCCCCGGCTGCGTGGCGTAGCTCCCGTGACCCGAAGGCGTGGTGTAGGTCTGCGCCCGGGAGGAGGGCGTCGCGCCGTTGGCCGAGGCGCCGGTCAGCGAGTCAACCGTGAGTCGGAAATTCAACGCCTTGCCGTCACCCCGGTCCCAGCGCGCCGAGACCACAGGTTCGATAGCGGTGACCCGGTTGGTTTCGCTGTAATAGAGCACCTGCGAGTCGAAGCTCCAGCCGTCGGCCTGCGCTGCAGGGCAGCCGAGCAGCACGCCGGTCGCCGCGGCCAGCGCCAGGCGCACGCTGTTGTCCCGATTCAGTTGCATCCGCAGCCTCCGCCCGCAAAGCCCGAGCCACCGCTCGAGGCCTCTTTGCTGAAATAGATGTGTTCGTCGAGCGCGAGCTCGAGCGGATAGCCGTCGAAGCGCATGCAGCGTTTGGCGAGCTCGCCGCGGTCCCAGGGCTTCGCCCCCAGGCGGGGAGCGGCCGGGGTCGCTTCCGGAGACGTGGCCGCGGCCTGCTCCGTGGCGGCGGACGCGGACGATGCGGGCGTCCCGGACGTCGAGGGCGATGCCGATGACGTGGACGATGCGCAACCCGCGAGCGCGCTCGCCAGCATCAACGCGAGCAGCGCCAGAATGGGTCGAGTCCGGTCGATCCAGCGGATCCTGCAGATCATGGGGCCTCCTCGTCGAGCAGTTGCGCGATCCTGCTTTGGAGCTTCGCCTCATCGGCCTTGCGAAAACCGCTCTGACGGAAGCGGGTCTTGCCGTCCCGCGCGATGAGCACGGTGGTCGGCATCCCTTCGAGCCGCCACTGCTCGGCGAGCTTCCCGGCCGGGTCGAAGGCGATCCTGAAGCCGACCGGAGTCTCGGCGAGGAACTCCTCCGCGAGGCGACGATCCGTGTCGACGTTGACCGCAATCACCACCAGGCCCCGTTTCCCGTGCTCTGCCTGGAGCCCGTCCATGTAGGGAAAGCTCGCACGACAGGGTTGACACCAGGAGGCCCAGAAATCGAGGTAGACGACCTGGCCGGCGTAGGCTGAGAGGTCAAGCGCAGCGAGCTCCTCGTAGGCGGCCGCTGGCGGTCCCAGGAGCACCACGAAGACGAATACGAGAATTCCCGTTCTCTTGGCCAGGCGCATGAGGAGCGACTCCCGGAGAGGCGACCCTGGCTGTATATCACCCGCTCCCGCCGGCCGACCCGTCCGAAGGGGCGGCAACCGCCGGGCACGCGAGCGCCAACGGCGCTAGACTGCAGCGCAACTTGAACGACAACGAACGACGCGACCTCGGGCCCGGCAGTTCGCTCGCCCACTACCGCATCACCGCCAAGCTCGGCGAAGGCGGCATGGGCGAGGTCTGGAGCGCCACCGACACCCGACTCGACCGCGAGGTCGCCATCAAAGTGCTGCCCGCCGCGTTAACAGAAGACAAGGAGCGCCTGGCACGTTTCGAACGCGAGGCGAAGCTCCTCGCCCAGCTCAACCACCCGAATATCGCCCAGATCTACGGCCTCGAAAGCAGCGGCGCGACCCACGCCCTCGTCATGGAGCTCGTCCCCGGCCCGACCCTGGCCGAACGCCTCGAATCCGGGCCTCTTCCCTTTTCTGAGAGCGTTTCTTTCGCGCTGCAGATCGCGCAGGCGCTCGAAGAGGCGCACGAGAAAGGCATCGTCCATCGTGACCTCAAGCCCCAAAACATAAAGGCTTCCAGTGAAGGCAAAGCCAAGGTCCTCGATTTCGGATTGGCCAAAGCGATGGAGGCAGCGCCCGGTTCCGCGTCCGCCACCGATCTCGCGCGTTCGCCGACGCTGATGAACTCCCCCACCCTGACCGCGGTCCACGGCACCCAGCTGGGCATCATCCTGGGCACTGCGGCCTACATGGCGCCGGAGCAGGCGCGCGGCGCGGCCGTCGACAAGCGGGCCGACATCTGGGCGTTCGGAGTGCTCCTCTACGAGATGCTCACCGGCGAGCGTCTGTTCGAGGGCGACAGCGTCGTTGACACCCTCTCGGCGGTGATGCGCAAAGAGATCGATCTCGGTCGCCTCCCCGCCGGCACACCGGGGGTGATCCGGCAGCTCCTGCGCCGCTGCCTCGAACGCAACCCGAAACGGCGGCTGCACGACATCGCCGATGCGCGGATCGTGCTCGAGGACGTATTGGCTGGCGTCGACGTCGACGAGCGGGGGGCACCGGTTGGGCGAGCGCAATCGCGCACGCCCGGGCGAACTCACCTGACCTGGCTCGCCGGTCTCCTCATCGCGGTCGCCGGCACCGCCCTTCTCACCCGCTTCGCGGGTGAACACGGCGCGGCGCCGGGCGAGCCGCAGCGCCTGGCCATCCATCTTGCCAACGACCAGGAACTGGCCATCGGCGGCAACTCCCTGCTGACCTTTTCGCCCGACGGGCGCAGCCTGGTGTTCGCCGTGATGGAGAAGGGTCGGCGAGCGATCTACCGGCGCGAGCTCGGCCAACGGGACGCCGAAAGGATCGAAGGCACCGAAGACGGCGAGGCGCCCTTCTTCTCGCCCGATGGCCGCTCGCTCGGCTTCGTCGCGCGGGGACAGGTGATGAAGGTCGCGGCCGCGGGGGGCCGCCCGGTCCGCATCGGCGAGGCGCGCGGCGCGGGCGGCGCGACCTGGCTCGACGACGGCACGATCGTGCTGGCGCCGATCTACTCCGACGGGCTCTTCCGCATGACCGCCGAGGGCGCCAACCTGACACGGCTGACGACCCCCGATCGCGACGCCGGCGTGCTCGGCCACTGGTGGCCCGACGAGGTTCCCGGCGGACGGTGGGTGTTGTTCACCGCGTTCCGAACGCCGGTCGACACCTCGCGGGTCGGCGCTGTCGACCTCACCACAGGGGAAGTCCGCTGGCTCGTCGAGGGCGGCTTCTTCGGCCGCTACCTGGCGACCGGGCATCTTCTCTACGCCAAGGGGCAGCGTCTCTACGCCGTGCCGTTCGACGCCGCGACGGCCACCGTGGGCGGTGCGGCCGTGACCGTTCTCGACGACCTGCTCGTCGAGCAGACTGGCGGCTTCGCCATGCTGGCGGTGTCGCGCCGCGGCACGCTCGCCTACGTCAGCGAGTCGCTCGGCCACCTGCCGACCGAGCTGGTCTGGCTCGATCGCGCCGGGATCGCAACGCCGGCGGCGACCGAGCGCCGGCGCTACCTGACCGTCGGCCTCTCGCCCGATGGCCGTCGGGCGGCTCTCACCGTGCAAGGCGAAAGCCGCGACCTGTGGGTTCTCTCGTTCGACCGGGGCACCCTCTCGCGCCTGACCAGTGGCGACGACACGGAGTTCGACCCCACATGGACGCCCGACGGCAACGAGCTGATCTACGTCGTGGACCGTCCGCCGTTCGAGCTCCATCGTATTGCCGCCGGAGCACCCGACTCCGGACGCCCGGTCTGGAACGAGCCGGCGGAGCTCGACCACACGACGCCGGTCGTCGCGCCCGATGGCCGGACGGTCGTCTACAGCCTGACCGAGGAGGGTACGGGGACGAATCTCTACGCTCGCCCGTTCGCCGGCGGCGAGCCGCGGGCGCTCCGCGCCAGCCGCGGCCAGGAGCTGTACGCCTCGTTCTCGGCGGACGGCCGTTGGCTCGCCTACGAATCGGACGAAACCGGGCGCCCGGAGATCTACGTCGAGGCGTTTCCGGGACCGGGGGAGCGCGTCCAGGTCTCCGCCGACGGCGGGCGTCAGCCGCGCTGGGCCGCCAACGGCGAGCTCTTCTACCGTCATGACGACGAACTGCGCGTCGTCGTGACGCGCTTCGACGGGCGCTTTGCCTTCGAGCCGCCGCGCTCGCTGTTCCGGTATCCAATAAAGCAGAGCAGCAGCGGCGGCACCGAGGCCCACCTCTACGACGTCAGCGCCGACGGCCGGCGCCTCCTGGCCATTACCACCCCGGAAACGCTGCGACCACGGCAGATCGACATCGTCACCGAATGGACGACCGAGCTCGTTCGCCTGATGTCCGGGGGCAAACCGTAGGCGAGAGCAGGTCCGGCGCCCGGCGAGCGGAGCCCCAGGTTCGGCAAACGCCTGGGCCCCTAGGAGATCACCGCCAAGCTCGGCGAGGGCGGCATGGTAGTGGTCTACCGAGCGACCGACACCTAGCTCAATCCTGAGCTCGGCGCGAGCCCGGCCGCTGGTTCAGAATCCGAAGGCGAAGCGTAGCGCCTGCTCGAGCTCGCGGTCGCGCCCCTCTGCCGGCGGGAACTCGTGGCCGAGGCCGGGGTAGATCCGTACCCGGACACCAGCCCCGGCCTTCTCGAGCCGTCTTGCCGCGAGCCGGTTGTTGGCAGCCGCTTCGTCGCGCTCGCCGTTCAGGAACGCGAAGCGCGGGAACGGACTCGGCAGGCGCTCCGGAACCGGCGCCAACCGCTCCTCGAACCAGCCCGCGACCGCGACAACTCCGGCGAACCTCTCCGGGTAGCGCGCGGCCATCGTCAGCGCGACGCCGGCGCCCTGCGAGAAGCCGGTGAGCACGACCGGACCGATGGGGCGTTCTTTGGCCGTGCGTGCGATCGCCTCGAGTACCAGATACTCGGCCTGCTCGACGACGCCCCAGCCGAAGCCGTTGCCGACCCCCTCCTGCCCGCGCGGGACGACCAGCAGCGCCCCGAGACGGGAAGCCGCGGCGCGAAACGCCTCGGCGATCGGTTCCGGAGTGCCGCCGTAGCCGTGCAGCGCGACGACGAGCGGCAGGGGCCCGTTCGGCGTCCCCTTGGGCGTGCGCTTGGGCGCGAACGAGAGCAGCGGCGCGCTCGCCAGGCGCGGCTTGGTGAGCTCGAGCTCCGCGGCGTTGTTCCCGCGAATGCGCTCCAGGGCCGCGGCGTAGCCGCGCTGCTCGCGGATCGGATCGAGGTCTTCGTCCCGCAGCAGCGTCGAGGTGAAGGCGAAACCGAGCTCGGCGCTCCGCGTCAGCGCGACGACCGCATCCTCTTTGCGGCCGCCGCGCGACAGCATGCAGGCGAGATTGTAGGCGTCGGGCGCCGAATCGGGGCGCGCGGCCGTGAGCTGCCGCGCCACCTCGACCGCCGCCTCCCAGTCTCTCCTCGCCGCCGCGCGGGCGAGCTCGCGGGAGAGCGCCTCGACGCTGGCCGGCGCGCTCTCCTTGGGGAAAGCGAATACGGAATGCTGGGCGACCGCCAGCCCGAGCACGAGCGTGAGCCCCATGGCGAGCTGGCGGCGGAATGCGTTCGTTCGACTACGGAGCGGCATCGCCTCCGTCTACGCTGTCCGCCCAGTCGAGGTTTCTTTGCCCGGAGGGGCAAGGACGGCATTTCCGGCTCGACACTCGCTATTGTGCTGCTCACCATGCCCCGGATCACCCGCCGCACCTTCGCCTGGCTGGCGGCGCTCGCGCCGGCTTCGATCGGCCGCGCTTTCGGCGCCCTCTGGAACGACGTCGGCCGACTCGGCGGCGGCGAGCACGAGCTCACGCTGCTCTATACCAACGACTTCCACAGCGCCTTCGAGCCGATCCCGGCCTACTGGCTCCCGGGCTCGCCACGGCTCGGCGGCGCCGCGCACCTCGCCACCCTGATCGACCGCCAGCGCGCCGCGGCGCGGACCACCTTCCTGCTCGACTCGGGCGACATGTTCACCGGCACGATGTCGGTTCTCACCCAGGGCGAAGCCTTGATGGAGATGATGACCGTGATGGGCTACGACGCGATGGGCGTCGGCAATCACGAGTTCGACTACGGCTGGGAGGTCTTCGAGCGCCAGATCACCCGGGTGCCGTTCCCGGTCCTCTGCTGCAATGTCCGCCACCTCGGTGCGCGGTCCCGCTTCTGCCGGCCCTACACCCTCCTGGAGCGCAACGGCGTGCGCCTGGGCGTCATCGGGGTGATGGGCAGCCGGGCAGCGAAGTACACCATCATGCCGTCAAAGGTCGACGGGTTGCAGTTCACCGATCCCGTGGAGGAAGCGGCGGCCTGCGTCGAGGCTCTGCGGCCGGCCGTCGACCTCATCGTCGTGCTCGCCCACCAGGGCCTGCCCGGCCCGATGCAGACCGACGCCGAGAACGACCCCGACGTGCAGCGGCCGCTCGACGAGGACCTCGCCTTCTGCGGCGCCATCCCTGACATCGACGTCTACATCGCTGCGCATTCGCATCGCGGGCTCGAGACGCCTCTCGTCCATCCCGAAACCGGCACACTCCTCGTCCAGACCTACGGCTACGGCACGCGGCTCGGCGCGCTGCACCTGAAGCTCCGCGACCGCCGGGTGGTCGAGCATCGCGGCGAGCTGCTCAAGGTCTGGAGCGACGAGCTGCCGGCGCATCCCGCGGTGGCGGCGCGTGTCGGGCACTACCAGAAGATCGTCGGCAGTCAGATCGGCGGCGACATCGGGCGCGCAAGCGCGCGCTTCGTCCGCAAGTACAACACTGAGTCGCCGCTCGGCAGCTTCGTCGCCGACGTGATGCGGGAGCGTGCGCGCTGCGACGTCGGCTTCACCAACGCCGGTGGCCTGCGCGCCGACCTGCCGGCGGGTGGTCTGCATCGCGGTCATGTCCTCGATGCGCTGCCTTTCATCAACACGCTCGTCACCCTCGACCTCTCCGGCAGAGACCTGCGCAGCGTCGTCGAGCAGGGCGCCTCGCTCACAGCCGGCATGGTCCAGGTTTCGGGGCTGCGCGCCGTCTACGATCTCGCCCGGCCGATCGGCAGCCGGGTGCTCGATCTTCGGGTGGGCGACCGCCCGGTCGAGGACGACCGGCGCTACCGCGTCGCCACCAACAGCTTCCTCGCCGAAGGCGGCGACCGCTACGAGTCGTTGCGCAACGGCCGGGAGCTCGCGCGCGACGCCCTCTTGAGCGACTGCGTCGTCGACCACCTCCGAGCCACGGGTACCATCGCGCCACCGCCGCCAGGTCGGCTGGTGCCCGCGCGCCGGACATAGTACTGTCGCCCCCGATCCGCCACCGGCATCCGGAACGAAAGCTCGCCAGCACCGCATTCTCCCGAGCCGTGCTGGCGCGGGTAGCGTCAGAGGAGGGCAGCCATGCAATCGCCTCGGGTTACGCGCTGGTGGAGCTCGGTCGCGCTCGCGACGATTCTTCAGGTCTCTCCTGCCGTCGCTGCACAGCGGTTTCACGCTCGTTTCGACCCGATCCCCGCGGGGCCGGTCCTGATCTTCAGCGACGACTTCGAGAGTGCCGGCACCTGCGATTGGGTCTCGACCGCGCCCTGCGCGCTCTACATCCTCACGATTCCGCCGGGAACCGACAGCGGCGATCACGGCTTCCCGACCGTGATCCAGCTCCAGGTCGGTGCTGTCCTGCACATCGTCAACGGCGATCCGACGCCGCACCGGATCCATGCCAACAACAACATTGGACTCCTGCACCAGCCAACCTCGATGACCCAGGGCCAGGAGTACGTAGGGACGGTCAACCAGACAGGTCAGGACACTCTCTACTGCCACGACCACGGGACGGCCAGCGGCGAGCTCATCATCATCGTTCCCTAGGCACAGGCGTCCCCATCCGCTTCACGCCGCAGAGTCCGGCAGATCGCCGCGCCGTCGGGTAGGATCGGCGGCGAATTGATCGGCAAACGACTGGGCCCCTACGAGGTCACCGCCAAGCTCGGCGAGGGCGGCATGGGTGAGGTCTATCGCGCCACCGACACCAGGCTCAAGCGCGAAGTGGCGATCAAAGTGCTGCCGGCGGCGTTCACCGCCGACCCGGAACGGCTCGCCCGCTTCGAGCGCGAAGCGCAGCTCCTCGCGCAGCTGAACCACACCAACATCGCGCAGATTTACGGCCTCGAGACCAGCGGCGCGATCCACGCCCTCGTGATGGAGCTCGTCCCCGGTCCGACGCTCGCCGAGCGCCTCGAATCCGGGCCTCTTCCCTTTGCCGAGAGCCTTTCTTTGGCGCTGCAGATCGCGCAGGCGCTCGAAGAGGCCCACGAGAAGGGGATCGTCCATCGTGACCTCAAACCCCAGAACATCAAGGCTCCCAGTGAAGGCAAGGCCAAGGTCCTCGACTTCGGGTTGGCCAAGGCGATGGAGGCGACCCCCGGCGCCGCGTCCGCCGCCGACCTCGCGCGCTCGCCGACGCTGATGAACTCCCCCACCCTCACTGCGGTCCGCGGCACGCAGATCGGCATGATCCTGGGCACCGCGGCCTACATGGCGCCGGAGCAGGCAAAGGGCAAGACGGTCGACAAGCGGGCCGACATCTGGGCGTTCGGCGTCGTGCTCTTCGAGATGCTGACCGGTCGCCCCCTGTTCGGCGGCGAGACCGTTTCCGAGACGATCGCCGAAGTCCTCAAGCAGGAGATCGACTTCACGAAGTTGCCTGCAGGCCTTCCAGCCAGTGTCGGGCGGCTCCTTCGGCGGTGCCTCGAACGCGATCCGCAGCGCCGCCTGCGCGATATCGGCGAGGCGCGACTGCTGATCGAAGGCGCGCTCGCCGGCGAACCGGAGGCCGCGGGAGGGTCGGTCGAGGGGGCTGCCTGGAAGATCTCGACTCCTTCGGGATCGTTCCTGGTCACCAGCTACCGCATCGGGATCGCCGCCGCGATCGCCGGAGCCGCCCTGATCGGTCTCGCGGCGGGCCGTCTCGTGCAGTCTTCTGAATCCGCCCGGACCGCGAAGGCGATCCGCGCCACGATCGCGCTCCCGCAAGGGCTCGAGCTCGACGGAGTCGGAGCGCCCGAGATCGCGATTTCTCCGGACGGCTCGACGCTCGCCTTTCTGGCGCGGGGCGAGAGCGGGCCGCAACAACTGTACGTGCGGCGCCTCGACGGCGACGAAGCGAGGTTGGTGCCCGGAAGCGAAACCGCCGAGGGCCCGTTCTTCTCGCCCGATGGCAAGTGGGTCGCCTTCGCGGTCGGCGTCTCCGGCCTGGGCGGCGGCGTTCCGCGTGAGCTGCGGAAGCAGTCGCTCGAAACCGGGCTGACCCAGACGGTCGCTCCGATCCAGGACTATTTCGGCGGCGCCTGGCGGAACGACGGCACGATCTTCTTCGTCGACGCCACCGACGGAACCGTCTCGTCGGTTCCGGCGAGCGGCGGCAAGCCGACGCTCGCGGTCGCCAGGGCGAGCGAGCGCGGCGAGTCGCCGCCGGTGGCGCTCTTCTGGCCCGAGCTGCTGCCCGACGGAGGCGCGCTCGTCTTCAGCACGCTCGGGCGCCCGACCGGCGAGCTGGTGGTGCTCGACCTCGGCTCGGGCGTTCTCACCCGCCTCGGCGTGAACGGCATGAGCCCACGCTACCTGCCGACCGGGCACCTCGCCTTCGGCGGCGAGAGCGGATCGCTCGAGGTCGTGCCGTTCGACGCCGACGAGCGTCGGATCCTCGGCGCGCCGGTGGCGATGCTCGCCGGCCTCGCGCGGGCGCGGAATCGATCGGCGACCTTCGCGGTCGCCGCGGACGGGACTCTGGTCTATGCGACCGGCTACTTGAGCAACAGTCGTCACGAGCCGATGCGAGTGGTGCGCGCCTCGCGCGGCGGGCTGTTCGAAACCCTGCCGATCGAGCCCGATCTCTACGGCCGCGCGCTCGCGTCCACGCCGGACGGGCGGCGCCTCGCGCTGGCGCGCGAAGACCGTGGCGCCTGGGTCGTCGATCTCGCGCGGGGCACTCGGACCCGGGTCGCCGGCGACGAGATCACCGGCGCGATGGGTGTCGCCTGGTCGCCCGGCGGCGACCAGCTCGCCTGGATCGCGAAGCCGCCCGAAGGCGACGACGTCGCCGTGATCGTTCAGCCGAGCGACGGACGAGGAGCTCCGCGGGCGCTCGGCGTGAGGGACAGCGATCTCAGCGTCGCCGGCTGGATGCCGGACGGCCGCGAGCTGGTCGTCAGTCGTTGGGGAGCCTCGGCGACGATCGAGCGCGTGCCCCTCGCCGGCGAGAGCGAGGTCGTGTGGCGGGATCCCGGCTCGGTCAGCTCGAGCGCTCTGTCGCCGGACGGCGAACTCGTCGCTTTCGAATCGGACGCCGGAGAGGGTTACGAGATCTACCTCCTCTCCCTCGCCACGGGCGCACGCACGCAGGTGACCGGGACGGGCGGGCGCGCTCCGTTCTGGTCGCACGACGGTCGCGAGCTCTTCTTTCGACGCGGCCCGGCGGTCCTCGCGGTTGAGGTTTCGACCGCGGCCGACGGCTCGCCCCGCATCGGGCGCGAAGTGCGGCTGTTCGACTGGCCCGCGGCCTACAAGGTCGTCGCTGGAGCCGACGGCTCCTTCTACGGCACCGAGCCGGTTCCCGGCGCCGCGACGCAGACGAGCCTCGAGCTCCAGACCGGCTGGCTCGAGAGCGTGAGGCGGCTGGCGAGCGCGGGAAAGAGGAACTGAGTTGAGATCGCGAGAGAGGGAGCCGAAACTGTGATCGGCAGGCGTCTGGGTCCGTACGAGATCACCGCCAAGCTCGGCGAAGGCGGCATGGGCGAGGTTTACCGCGCCACCGACACCAAGCTCAAGCGCGAAGTCGCGATCAAGGTACTGCCACAGGAGTTCACCGCGGACAAGGAGCGCCTGGCGAGATTCGAGCGCGAGGCACAGCTCCTCGCCCAGCTCCACCATCCCAACATCGCCTCGATCTTCGGCCTCGAAGAATCCGACGGCGTGCGCGCTCTCGTCATGGAGCTCGTCCCCGGACCGACGCTCGCCGACCGCCTCGAATCCGGAGCCTTTTCCATTACTGAAAGCCTTTCTACCGCGCTCCAGATCGCGCAGGCGCTGGAAGAGGCGCACGAGAAGGGGATCGTCCATCGTGACCTCAAACCCCAGAACATCAAGGCTCCCAGTGAAGGCGTGGCCAAGGTCCTCGACTTCGGGTTGGCCAAGGCGATGGAGGCGACTCCCGGCGCCGCGTCCGCCGCCGACCTCGCGCGCTCGCCGACGCTGATGAACTCCCCGACCCTTACTGCGGTCCACGGCACGCAGCTCGGCATGATCCTGGGGACGGCGGCCTACATGGCGCCGGAGCAGGCGAAGGGCAAGACGGTCGACAAGCGGGCCGACATCTGGGCGTTCGGCGTCGTGCTCTTCGAGATGCTGACCGGTCGCCCCCTGTTCGGCGGCGAGACCGTTTCCGAGACGATCGCCGAAGTCCTCAAGCAGGAGATCGACTTTGCGGCCCTCCCGGCAGCGCTTCCGGCCGGCATTGCGCAGCTCCTTCGGCGATGCCTCGAGCGGAATCCGCAGCGCCGCCTGCGCGACATCGGCGAGGCGCGCATCGCGCTCGAGCAGGCGCTCGCTCCCGGAGCGGGCGAGGTCGTGCCCGCGCGCTCCCTGCCACCCGAAGGCGCCGTGTCCTGGCGACGCGCGCTGCCATGGGCTGTGGCCGCCTTGCTCGCTTCTGCCGTCGTCGCCCTCTGGATCGCGGGCCGGGGCCCGGAAGGGGCTCCGGCGCGTCCGCCGATCGTTCTCGCCGCTCGCCTCCCCGTCGGCCTCGCCTTGCCGCTCGACAACCGCGGGCTCTACGGCCAGACCGGCCTGCTCGCGATCTCGCGCGACGGCCGGCGCATCGCCTTCACCGCCGGACCGGGCGACGAGACGCACCTCTTCATCCGCAACCTCGACAGCGCCAAACTCGTCCCGATCGAGGGCACCAGCGGCGCGAGCAGCCCGTTCTTCTCGCCCGACGGGCGGTGGATCGGTTTCTTCGTTCCCGGGAAGCTGCGCAAGATCGCGGTCGACGGCGGCAAGCCGATCGATCTCGCCGACGCGAGCCTCGACCGCGGAGCTGCCTGGTGCCCCGACGGATCGATCGTCTTCCCGACCAACGTGACCTCGGGGCTCGTCCGTCTGCCACCGGGCGGCGGGCCGCCCGTCCCGCTGACGCAGCTCGACCCCGCCCAGGGCGAGCGCACGCATCGCTGGCCGGCGGTCCTGCCGGGCGGCAAGGAGGTGGCCTTCACGGTCGGACGTGTGGGCCAGCCGGGTGACTACGAGTCGGCGGCGATCGACGCCGTCGAGCTCGCGACCGGCAAGCGCCGTCCGCTGTTCCGCGGCGCCAGCATGGTGCGCTTCACCTCCACCGGCCACGCCCTCCTCGCGCGCGAAGGCCAGGTGCTCGCCATGCCGCTCGCCGGGGCTTCGGGGGCGACGACCGAGGATGCCGCGCAGGTGCTCTCGGGCGTCGCCGGACTCGCCGCGAGCGGCGTGCTCTACTTCGACGTCGCCGACGACGGCACGCTGGTCTACGCGGAAAGCGATCCTGGAGCGAACCGCCTCGAGCTCGCCTGGCTCACGCGCTCGGGAGCTCTCGAGAGCCTCGGCTTGCCGCCGCGCGAGTACCAGGGGCCGCGAATCTCACCCGACGGCAAGAAGATCGCCGTCACCATCGGCCCGAGCGGCGGGCGCTCGGGCGACGTCTGGATTCACGATCCCGCGAGCGCAGCGCTCACCAAGCTCTCCTTCGAGGGCCGCAGTTGGACGCCGATCTGGAGCCGCGACGCACGCGACGTCACTTACGCCACGATCCTGCCGGAGGGAGGGGACCAGCTCCTGATGCGCCCGGCGACCGGCGGCGAAGAGCCGAAGACGGTATTCGCCTTCGAGCAGGGCCTGGCGCGACAACCGGTCGCCTGGATGCCGGACGGTTCGCTCCTGGCGTGGGAAGACGCCGGCACTCCCACCGTCGGCAACATCGTCTACTTCCCTCCGGGCGCCCGCGAGCCGCTGCCGTTCGCGAAGACTGCGGCGATCGAGATCCAGGCCACCGCCTCGCCCGATGGGCGCTTCGTCGCCTACGCCCACGATGCGAGCGGCATCTCCGAAATCTACGTCCAGCCGTTTCCGCCGACCGGCGCGAAGTGGCAGGTCGTGACCGGCGGATCGATGCCGCTCTGGTCGCCGGACGGGCGTGAGCTCTTCTTCCTCCAGGGACGGAGCCTCATGACGGCGCCGATCTCGACCGCCGGCACCTTCAGCGTCGGCGCGCCGCGCAAGCTCTTCGACATGCCGCCTGCGCTCCTCCTGTCGACCGACACGACGACCAACTTCGACATCGCCCCGGATGGCCGCTTTCTGGTGGTGCGCCAGACCTCGCAGGAGAACATGGCGGGCCACATCGTCGTCGCTCTCGACTGGTTCCAAACCCTGCGCAAACTCGCCCCGCTCCCGGCCGCCCGATGAGACCACTCCGTCGCGCCTCAGATTCCGTCGACTCCCCGTCTTGAGTCCCGAGAATCGCAGGCCATGGACGTGATCCTCAACTGGTTCCCCGAGCCCGCCAGCAAGGTGCCGGCGCGATGACTTCGCAGGGGGCCGGTCCTCTGCCAGGAGGTTCTGCCATGGACTCCACCGCCGATCGCTGCCGGAAAGAATTCTCCCTGCAGGAAGCCCGCGTGCTGCTCGCCCGCACGCCGGCGGTTCTCGACGCCTGGCTGCGCAATCTGCCGGACGGGTGGGAGCGCGCCCACGAGGGCGGCGAGAGCTGGAGCCCCTTCGACGTCGTCGGCCATCTCATCCACGGCGAGAAGACCGACTGGATATCGCGGCTGACGCGGATCCTCGAGCACGCAACGGCCCTGCCGTTCGATGAGTTCGACCGCTTCGCACAGTTCCAGGACTGCTCGGGCAGGAGTCTCGAGGAGCTTCTCGACGAGTTTGCCAACCTTCGCGCCGCGAGCCTGCGGGCCCTCGACGCATTGGCGCTCGACGAGTCGGCGCTCGAACGGCGGGGAATGCACCCGATTCTGGGCGAGGTCACCGCGCGGCAACTCCTCGCCACCTGGGTGGCACACGATCACGATCACATCGTGCAGATCGCGCGCGTCCTCGCCAACCAGTACGCCGACGAAGTCGGTCCCTGGCGCCGGTTCCTGCGCATCATCTCCGGCCAACCCGGCTGAACGGCGAGAAGGTCCGGCCCCGAGATGTCCCGGCGTCACTCGGTGATCCGCGCGTGACTTTCTCTCGGAGATCCCCGGAGCCGCGACCCGCAGCGGCTTGACAGGATCGAGACCGGCAGGACAGTGTAGCGCCCGCCGTCCCGCAGACCCCAAGGAGATGCCATGAAACTCTTCACCGCGACCAGGGGAATCCTGGCCCTTTGTTCCCTCCTCGTCGCAACTCTCGCTCTGGCGCTCGGAGCCGCGCCTCCAGGCGCCCATGCACAGGCAGGAGCCCCGGCGAGCGGCCCGTCCGCCGCTTCCCTGGTCAAGAGGCCGCCGGCGCCCCAGGCGAAGGCGTACGAAAAGCCCAAGGTCGCGAAGAAGGTCGAACGCAGCAAGGGCGCCGTCGCGGAGCGCGACTGGACGGTCATGTACTACCTCGACGCCGACTGCAACCTCGAGGCGCCGATGCTCGACGATATCGACGAGATGGAGAGGATCGGCTCGACGGACAACGTGAACCTGCTCGTCCTCCTCGATCGCACCCCCCAGCACGACAAGCGTGACGGCAACTGGTCGAACAGCCGCCTGCTCTTCGTCACGCGCGACAACACGAACGGCAAGATCAAGTCCGAGGTGCTCGAGAACCTCAAGGAGATGGACACCTCCAATCCCGAGACACTCGTCGGGTTCGTGGCCTTCGCGATGCAGAACTTCCCCGCCAAACACTACGCCCTGGTTCTCGGCAACCACGGCGGCACCTGGATGGGGATGCTCAACGACGACACCGACAACGAGGCCGGGATGCGGCTCGCCCCGTTCATCGACGGCCTGGCGGCGCTCAAGGCGGCCGGAGCTCCGAAGCTCGACCTGATCGCCTTCGACATGTGCCTCATGGCCCAGGTCGAAGTGATGGACGCCATCGCACCCTATGCCTCCTATGGCGTTGCCTCCGAAGAGCTCGAGCCGGGCAACGGCTATCCGAACCACCGGGTGCTCCATGCGCTCACCCGCAACCCGAAGATGTCGCCGCGCGAGTTCGCACAGTCGATGGTGAAGGAGTGGACCGCCTCCTACGCCGAAGAGGGTGAGGCGACCGTGACCAGCTCGGCGACCGACCTCGGCAAGGTCCCGGACCTGGTGGCCGCCATCGACGCGCTGGCCGCCGCCCTCGGCCAGGCGCCCGAGTCCGTGCAGGTGGCGGCCGCCCGGGCGCGCGCCTCGACGCACTACTACGGCGGCGAGCAGGGCGGCGGCGAGATCGCCTCCTTCGACGTCGGCGAGTTCGCCGGCATCCTCGCCCGGATGCCGGAAGCGGCCGCCATCAAGCCGCAGGCGGATGCGGTCGCTGCCGCGGTGAAGGCAGCCGTCGTCGAGCACGGCGAAGGCGAGGCCCACAAGGGCTCGACAGGCCTCGCGATCTACTTCCCCGCCAACCGGAAGGTCCATGCCGACTACGCGTCGATCCCTTTCGCCCGCGGCGGCTGGGACGAGTTCCTGAAGAGAGGCTTCTCCGGCGCCGCAGCGGCGGCCGCGACAGTGACGATCTCCGCGCCCGACCCCGGACAGAACCATCGCCTGGGCCAGGGGCTCAAAGTGACCGCCCAGGTCGCGGGGGCGCCCGCCAGCATCCGGGCCTCGATCGGCTTCCGGGACAAGGACGGCAGCATCACGACGATCAGCGACGAGGAGGTCGCGAGCCCCGGCGCCTGGAAGGACGGCACGACGTTCAGCTACACCGTCCGCCCGAAGGTCCGCGGCATCGGCGACGGCAAGAACACGCGCCTCGCACCGACGACGCCGCTCTCGCCGGGGAGCCCCTACCTGCGCGCCGACGCCTCCTACAACTCGCTGATGGGAGATCTGCAGGTCGCGACCATCTTCGATTCGCGCACCGGCAAGCTCGAGACGATCTTCTGCCTGAACGAGAACGGCGCCAGCAACCCGACGGCGGTGCATCCGGTCAAGGGCGAGAAGCTCGTCTTCTACCAGACCGTCTCGTCCGGCGACGACAAGCCGCTGCGCTACCGCCCGGTGCCCGCCCTGGTGAGCTCCGGCAGCCAGCAGGGGAAGGCGAAGGGAAAGGCGAAAGACGGCTCCGGTCTGCGGTTGGTCGACACCGGTCTGCCCGCCGGCGACTACATCCTGTCGCTCACCGCCTACAACGGCGCGGGCGCCCCGATGGGTCGCTCCCACCTGCAGTTGACCGCCGGAGGCGAAGCGGTCGCTCCGGGCGTCGGCTACCCCAACTACGGCTACCCGGCAGTGCATGGGTACGACCTGCAGTATGTGGACCTCACCCTGATCATTCCGGTCGCGGAGTACGGCCAGTTCGAAGCCACCTGGAGCGACTACAACTTCATGGCGGCGGCGCAGGCCGACGACTATTCGACCCAGGATCTCGTCTTTCTCGACGAAGTGGCGCTCGACCCGCAGGAGCTGGCTTTCGACGAAGAGAACTGGTCCGACGAGTTCGAGGACGACTCGCTCGAGCACGACGGCGATGTCGATGACGATGGGACTCTGGACGCCAGCGACCTCGACGACGACAACGACGGCACTCCGGACGCCGCCGATCTCGACGACGACAACGACGGCGAACCGGACGCGGAGGAGGAGGACGAAGACAACGATGGCACCTCGGACGACGAGGATCTGGACGACGACAACGACGGCACTCCGGACGCAGAGGATCTCGACGACGACAGCGACGGCATTCCGGATGCCGAGGACGAAGAGGCCGACGACGAAGGCGAGGACGAAGCCGCCGACGACGAGGGTGAAGACGAAGAGGCCGACGACGAGGGTGAAGGCGAAGAGGCCGACGACGAAGGCGAAGACGAAGCCGCCGACGACGAGGGTGAAGACGAAGAGGCCGACGTCGAAGGCGAAGACGAAGCCGCCGACGACGAGGGTGAAGGCGAAGAGGCCGACGACGAAGGCGAAGACGAAGCCGCCGACGACGAGGGTGAAGACGAAGAGGCCGACGTCGAAGGCGAAGACGAAGCCGCCGACGACGAGGGTGAGGACGACGGGGGTGAGGAGGTCGAAGAGGATTACGGCGACGACGAAGAGCGCTGACGCGAAGGCGGGACGGTCAGGAGCCGCACGCGAGCTGGCGCGGGCGGGCGAGACCTTGCGGCGGCGAGGCGACTCGCCGGGAGGGCTCTACCTCGCCTGGGCCTCACCGAGGACGACGGCCAGACGATGCACCGCCCCGTCGTCGGCGAGGGGAACGGCGGCCGGATCGACGCGGACGCCGTCGAGCAGTGCGCTCGCCACGCCACGGCAGCGCTGGTGCGGATTCTCGACGGTGATCTCGTAGCGCGAACCGCCGTAGCGGAAGGTGAGCGAGAAGCCGCTCCACGCCGCAGGGATGCAGGGGGCGAGAGCGAACGTCTTTCCTGCGAGGCGCAGTCCGAGAATGCTCTCCAGCCCGGCGCGATAGAGCCAGCCTGCCGCGCCGGTGTACCAGCTCCAGCCGCCCCGCCCGGCATGCTCGGGATGGGCGTAGACGTCGCCCGCGAGCACATAGGGCTCGGCCTTGTAGCGCTCGACGTCGGCGCGGCTGCGGCTGTGGTTGATCGGATTGAGCATGTGGAAGAGCTCGACCGCCTCGTCGCCGCTCCCCAGCGCCGCGACGGCCATCACGACCCAGATGGCGGCATGGGTGTACTGTCCGCCGTTCTCGCGCACTCCGGGCGGATAGCCGCGGATGTAGCCGGGGTCCTGGGCCGAAACGTCGAACGGCGGCTGTAGCAGCAGCACCTGGGAGGTCCCGCGCTTGACGAGGTGCGCCCGCACCGCGTCGAGCGCGCGATCGGCAAACTTCAACGGGACGGCCCCAGAGAGCACCGCCCACGATTGGGGCAGGGAGTCGATCCGGCACTCGTCGCGTGCCGCCGACCCGAGCGCCGAACCGTCGTCGTAGTAGCCGCGCCGGTACCACTCGCCATCCCAGGCAAGCTCCAGGGCGTTGACGAGCCGCTCCGCCTGGGTTCGATAGCGCTCGGCGCGCGCCTCGTCGCCGCGCTCGGCGGAGAGAGCCGCGAAATCTCCGAGAATGCCGTGGAGGAAGAAGCCGAGCCAGGTGCTCTCGCCGCGTCCCTCTCTCCCGACCCGATTCATGCCGTCGTTCCAGTCCCCGCTGCCCATCAGGGGGAGACCGTGGCCACCCACTGCCTGCGAGCGATCGATCGCCAGCAGGCAGTGATCGAACAGCGAGCCGGATTCGCCAGCGAGCCCGGGAAGGAAATAGGCCTCGTCCACTCCGGGCTCGAGCACCGGGGCGGCGAGGTAGGGCACGCGTTCCTCCAGTACCGCGAGATCGCCGGTCGCACGAACGTAATGCGCGACGGCGAACGGCAGCCAGAGGAGGTCGTCCGAGCAGCGTGTTCGCGTTCCCTGGCCCCCGGGCGGGTGCCACCAGTGCTGGACGTCGCCCTCCACGAACTGTCGTGCCGCCGCGCGCAGAAGGTGCTCCCGTGTGAGATCCGGCCGGGTGAAGAGCAGCGCCAGCGTGTCCTGCAGTTGATCGCGGAATCCGAAGGCGCCGCCCGGCTGGGAGTAACCCGACCGCGCCCAGATGCGGCAACCGAGCGTCTGGTAGAGCAGCCACCGGTTCATCATCACGTCGAACGAATCGTCCGGCGTCTTCACCTCGATCCTCCCCAGCATCTCGTCCCAGGCGGCGAGAGCGCCGTCGCGGGCGACCTCGGCGGCGGCGACCGTGCCATGTCGGGCGATGAGCGCGCGAGCATGCGCCGCGTCGTCGCCTTCTCCGAGCAGGACGACGAGGTAGCGCACCTCGCCCGGCGCGAGCTCGAGGTCGACCGCGAGCGCCGCGCAGGGATCGAGGCCGGCGCCGAAGTCGCCCGCGAGCTCGGCCAGTGCGAGGGCCGCCGGTGCGGCGAGCGAGCCGTTGCGTCCCAGAAACGAAGCGCGGTCGCCGCTCGCCCCCCGCTGTGCCTCGCTCGTCGAGAGAAAAGCGACCCGCCTGGCGAAATCGCGCCCGAACGGGTTCCTCGCCAGCACCGCTCCGGTCTCGCTGTCGAGCTCGGTGATCACCTGTCGGTGCTGGTCCGGAGACGGCGGACCGAGAGCCCATTCGCAGTAGGCGAAGGCGCGGAGGCGCCGCGGCCGGTCGCTTTCATTGGTGAGCGTGAGCAGCGAGAACTTCACCGGTTCGGTCCGGTGCACGAAGATCTCGAGCTCGTGCCGGATGCCCTCCGCGAGGCGGGAGAAGCGGGTGATGCCCGCGGCGTGCCGGACGGTCCATCGAGCCTCCGTCCGCATCCCCCCTGCGTGCGCCAGGCCGGAAGGCCCGGCCGCTCCGCGATAGCGCATCGGTCCCGGCGTCGGCGTCCAGAGGGCTCCGCTGTCCTCGTCCCGCAGGTAGATCGCCTCGCCCGTCGGATCGCTGACCGAATCGCCAGCGTGCGGCGTCAGCCGGTTTTCCCGACTGTTCATCGACCAGGTGAAGGCCGAGCCCGAGGAGCTCACGATCGTCCCGAAGTCCGGATTGGCGATCACGTTCGTCCATGGCAACGGTGTTTCGCGGTCGCCATCGAGCACGATGCGGTACTCCCTGCCACCCTCCACGAAGCCGCCGAGATGGTTGGCCAGGAGCAGCGGCTCGGCCCCTCGCCGGCGCTCCGCCTCGCCGGCGAGTTCGGGCGATCGAGCGCTCCTCTCGGCGCCACCACTCTCGTCCCTTCGCGCCTGCACCTCGAGACGCTGGGCCGGGAAGGCGGGCAGAGGGGGATCCGGCCGGTCGAGATGCTGGGCGAGCGACCCGCGACCGCTGTCGAGGACGGCGGCCGCAGCCGCCGCAAAAAGCGCGCGCTCCGCCTCCGCCAGGCTCCCGCCGCGCAGCAGGAAGGCTCCGCCGGAACGGTGTCTCCAGGAGCGCCAGGGCCCGTCGTCGAGCAACGCTTCGAGCTGCGTCTGCATCTCGTCGAGATAGCTCGCCGGGTTGTCGTTGATCAGCACGACGTCCGCGGCGAGCCCCTTGAGGCGCCAGTACTCCTGCGCCTGCAGGACCTGGCGGGCCAATTGCAAGTCGTCGCCCTCCCCCACCCGAACCAGCAGGATCGGCAGGTCGCCCGAGACAGCGTGCGGCCAGAGGCTCGCCTGTCCGAGGACGTTGCCGGCCAGCGACTGCCGCGGCGCCCGCAGGGAGCCGTCGGCATAGAGGGCGCGCGACGCCAGTCGTTCGAACAGCACGGCCTCGTCGGCGCTCACCCCGAGGTGCCGCCGATCGCTGTGGGCGTGCGCGAAGGCCAGCGCGAAGGTGCGGGCCCCGGTGCCGGCGTCGTGGTACTTGTGCGCGAGCGCGACCGCGTCCTCGCGGCTGCCCGCGACGCCAGTGGCAAAGGTGAGGCGCGCCGACGCCCCAGGCGCGAGGCGCAGACGCTGACGAAGGCAGGCGACGGGGTCGAGCACGGCACCGGTCGTGCCGCTGAGCGGCCGGCCGTCGAGCGCCGCCGGATTCGAGAGATCGCGTCCCCGGCCGAGGAATCGGGCGCGGTCGCTCTCCCATTCCACCGGTCCCTGCGCCCGGCCTTCCAGCCCCAGCACGTGAACGGCCCAGGTCGCGCCCACCGTCGGCGTTCGCGAGCGGCGGCGAAAGAGCAGGGCGGCGGCGTCCCCGAGCAGCTCGCTCTCGACGAATAGCTTGGCGAACGCCGGGTGGGCCAGGTCGTCTGCCGGCGAAGCCAGGACGATCTCGGCATAGCTCGTGACTTCGATCTCACGCGGACGGTCGCTATGGTTCGTGACCCGCAGGCGCCGCACCTCGAAATCGTCCTCGGTCGACACCGCGATCTCGAGCAGCGTGGCGATGCCCTCCGCGCGTCGCCGGAAGGTGGCCTTCTCCGGCTGGAAGGTGGCCAGGTAGTCCTTCGGGCTGGCGTCCGCAGGTGCCTCGTATCGGGTCGGCAGGAAGGTCGGTCCCCACACCGCGCCGCTGCGCACGTCGCGCAGGTAGATCGTCTGACCGGCGGGGTCGCAGGTCGAATCGGCGCGATGCCGCGTGACCGCCAGTCCGCGGTGAAAGCTCGCTCCACCACCGGCGTTGGTGACCACCACCGTGTAGCTGCCGTTCGACAGGAACTGGGCGTGCGGGAAGGTGGTGTGCGGCGTGCGGAAGCGTCGCAGCATCACCGCCGGAGCCGGCATGGAGGCCCGCGTCGCTTCGGCGGGGCGCGGCTGCGTCACCGGCGCCTGGCGGGGGATTCGCTCCTGGAGCAGCAACTCCGTGGCGCGCACCCGCGGATCGGCGTGAAAGCGCTCGACCATCGGCTGACCCAGCAGGACGTTGGCGAGCGCGACCAGGGTCATTCCCTGGTGGTGCGCCATGTAAGTGCGGATGATCTCGCCTTCCCGGCGCTGCGGCCGGCTGCCGCCCCCGCTATCGCTCTCGCCTTCGGACTCGCCCGGCAGGCCACCGCCGCGCGGCGTGTAGTCGACCGCCTCGTAGAAGCCGAACTCGCCTTCGAGCCCCAGCCCGGCCAGGCGGCGGAAGTTGCGCGCCGCCGCCGCCGGCTCGACCATCGCGGCGAGCGCCGTTGCGTAGGGCGCGATCACCAGGTCGTCGCCGAGACCGCGCTTCAGGCCGAGCCCGGGAACCCCGAACGCCTGGTACTGATAAGTGTCGTGGCGGTCCACCGCGCTGAACGCCGACTCGGAGATTCCCCAGGGCACGCCGCGCTCGCCCGCGTAGCGCCGCTGCATCCGCACCGCCATCCGGCACGTTCGCTCGAGCAGCGTCTGCGCGTAGCTGCGCATGAAGAGCTGCGGCATGAGGTACTCGAACATCGTCGAGCTCCACGACAGGAGCGTCGGAGAACCGTCGACGCTCGTCACCAGGCGCCCGAGATGGAACCAGTGTGACTGCGGCACGTCGCCGCGGGCGATCGCGATGAAGCTGGCGAGGCGGGACTCGGAGGCCAGGAGATCGTAGAACGACGGATCGAGCCGCCCCGGGGCCTCCGCTTCGGCCAGACGATAGCCGATCGAGAAAATGCCCCGCTCGCGATCGTAGAGGAAGGTGAAGTCGATGCCGTCGGCGAAGGCCGCAGCGCGGGCGGCGAGGCTGCAAAGCTGCGCTTTGCGGTCCGCCGCCTCCCTCTCGGCGCTCGCCGCCTGGCGCAACCCTTCGGCAAGGCAGAGGAGCGCGCCCGAGAGATTGCCGCTGTCGACCGTCGAAACGTATCGCGGCTCGAGCGCCAACAGGGTCCGTGAGTCGTACCAGTTCAGCAGATGCCCCTTGTGGCGCTCCAGCCGCTCCATCGCGTCGAGCGCCCTGGCGGTGCGAAGGACGAGCTCGTCGATGCCGATGAACCCCAGATCCCGCGCCGCGAGCGTCGCGAGCAACCCCATCCCGATGTTCGTCGGCGAAGTGCGGTGGGCGATGCGGGGCTCCGGCACCTCCTGGAAATTGTCCGGCGGCAGGCCATTGTCCTCAGGGCCAGCGAAGGTGGCGAAGAAGCGCCAGGTATTGCGCGCCACTCCTTCGAGGTAGAGCCGATCCTCGGGACCGAGCTCGATCTCCGGCGGCGCAACCGGACGGCTCAGCCAGTAAGCGAGGAGCGGCGCGAGCAGCCACAGAAGCAGGATGGGAGCGGCGACCGGGAGCGCGGCCGGGTGCAACGTCGCGACCAGCGCCAGAGCGGTGAGCGCGCCCCAGGAGCTCGACGCCATCTGGCGGCAGAACCGCCAGGCGAGCGCACCCCTGCCGGCCGGGGCGGCGCGCGCGCCACCCTGGGTCCGATCGTCGCGCGCGGCACTCGCCGCAGAGGTCTCCCATTCGAGGAGCCTGCGGCGCGTGAAGCCGAGGCGAAAGAGCGTGACGACGATGGCGTGCGCCATCTGCCAGGACTGGTAGGCCAGAAAGGCGATCTGCAGGGCGAGTCGGGCCGCTTCGGTCGCGAGCGCGCTGCCGACTCGCCGGAAGAAGACCCGCCAGGGCTCGTGGCGCTCGGGTCCGCCGAGCGACGCCGCGAGCAACGGGTAAACCGGAAAGGCCAGGGCGAGAACCACGAAGACGGTCCAAGCCAGCGCCGCGCCCGGCAGCAACGACCAGCCCGCCACGAGGAGCGCCGCCGTCACCGGCGGGACGAGGCTACGGCGGAGATTGTCGAGGATCTTGAAGCGCGCGATGAGCGGCAGGCGATTGCGCTCGACGCCGCCGGCCCGGTTGCGCACGAACGGGAACAGCCAGCGCAGAATCTGCCAGTCGCCGCGCACCCAGCGATGCTGCCGCCGGGCGTGGGTCAGGACACTCGCCGGATAGTCGTCCACCAGCTCGACATCGGTGACCAGCGCCGTACGGGCGTAGATCCCCTCGAACAGGTCGTGCGAGAGCAGCGCGTTCTCGGGCACCCGGCCTTCGAGCGCCGCGCTGAAGGCGTCGACGTCGTAGAGCCCTTTGCCGGTGAAGATCCCCTCGGCGAAGAGATCCTGGTAGGTGTCCGACACCGCCGTGGTGTAGGGGTCGACGCCGGTGTGACCGGCGTAGAGCCGCGCAAAGAGCGAACCGGCGGCGCTCGCCATGGTGACGCTGACCCGGGGCTGCAGGATGCCGTAGCCTTCGACCACGCGGCCGAGAGCGTGATCGATGCGCGCCCGATTCAGGGGGTGCACGATAATGCCGATGAGCGCGCGCGCCGCTTCGCGGGGCAGGCGGGTGTCGGAGTCGAGGGTGATGCAGTAGCGCACGCCCGGCAGCAGATCCCGCTCTCCGACCACGAGGTTGAAGCTCGTGTCGGTGGCACCGCGCAGCAGGCGATTGAGCTCCTCCAGCTTGCCGCGTTTGCGCTCCCAACCCATGAATGCCCCTTCGCCCGGATTCCACAGGCGAGGGCGATGCAGGAGGAAGAACCGGCCGCAGGAGACCGCCGGATGACGAGCGTTGAGCGCCTCGATCCCCGCCTTCGCCGCCGCGACGATCGCTGCGTCGCCCGGCATTTCCGCCTGCGGAGCGTCGGTGAAATCGCTCAGGATCGCGAAGTGGATGTTGGGGTCGGTATTGCCCAGGGCGAGCACCTCGAGGTGCTCGACCATCTCTTCGACCCCGACGACGTCCTTGAAGAGCGTCGGAACGACGACGAGAGTGCGTGCCGACGGCGGAATGCCCGCGGAAGTGTCGATTCGAGGCAGGCGGCGCGGCGGAACCAGGCGCGCGACCAGCCGCTGAACGACCGCGATCGCGAGCTCGCTCGCCGGCAGGAACAGGAGGAGCGCCGCCAGCAGCGCGAGCTCCACGCCAGCACCCTGTCGCCGGGCGTAGGCGACCCCGAGCGCCACGAGGCCGCCGGTGAGCAGCGCGATCGAAGAGAGGTAGAGCCCCGTCGCGTGCGCGAAGGCGTAGCGGCGGGCTCGCAGACGCAGCCGCGGGCGATGGGCGATGTCGGATTCGAGACCGAGGCGGCCGCGCCCGACCAGGTGATATCCGACGTGCGCCGCGCGGTCGTCGCTCGCGCGGCTTCCTGCAGCGCCCGCGGCGCTTTCCGCGGCGAGGTGCTCGGCCGCCTGGCGCGCGCTCTCGACCGCCCGAAGGGCCACTCGCATCTGCGCATCGCCGTTTCTCTCGGCGAGCTCCTCCACCGCTTGGCGATAGCGGTCCCGGGAGAGGAAGTCCATGCGCCCGTAGGCTGCCGCCGGGTCCTGCTGCAAAGCGCGATCGACGAGACTCACCGCCTCGAAGTAGGCGCTCCAGTCGAGCGTCGCCACGAAGCGCAGGCTGCCGATCACGTTGCCGATCGAAACCTGGGCGGCCGCCTGCTGCTGGTGCTCGGCCCGGATGACCTCTTCGGCGCTCGACTGCTGCTCCTCGAGATAGGCGTCGATGGCGCCGCGCACCGCGGTGAGGCGCGGCCCCCCTTCGCGGATCCGCTGGAGCAACTGGACGATGTAGGCCGTATGGAGGCTGGGCGGCAGTCTCGGCAGCGCCCCGTGACCGCTCTCGTCGATGTGGTCGACGAAGCTGTTCGCGGCGCGCCGGGCGGCGCGCGCCTCGAGCGTGCGGGCGGCGAGGCGGCGCAGGTTCTCGATCAGGCCGAGCCGCAGCATGCTCGGCCAGGCCCAGAGCTCGCCGATGGTGAGCGGCGCGACGGTCTGGAAGCTGTTGAGGAAGCGGACAAGGTGGGACCGCTCGAGCTTGCTGTCGCTGTGGCGGATGAGCTCGACGGCAAGTGCATAGATGCGCGCGGTGCCGCGCAGCTCGCGCAGTGCGAGCTTCGGAAGCTCGCGAAAATACCCGCGCGGCAGGTCCTGCCGGATGCCGCGGATCTCGGACGAGACGACGTGGTAGTTGTCGAGAATCCACTCGCCGGCCTGGGTGACGAACTCGCCGCGATGAACGTCGTCGGCCATCAGCCGGTAGGCGGCTTCGAGGAACCGTGCATTGTCCTCCAGGCGCGGGTAGTTCCGCTGCGCGCTCCGCCCGGGCGCCGGATCGACGGTGAATCGGGCCGCCAGCGCTTTGGCGCGCTCTTCGAGCTGCTCGATGCTCGACAGTTCGTCCCGGAACGGCCGGTCGAGCTCCGCCGGCGCGCGGCGGAAGATCCGGCTCGCGAGTTCAGTCCAGGGAAAGGGCAGCAGTCCGCCTCCTCGTAGGGCCCGAGCACTGTGGGCCGGTTTCGACCCTACACGCAGCCGACGGCCCCCACCACCGCACTTTCTACCCGGCTTGGGCACGAGAAAGCTCGCACTCTCGGCAATATTCCGCTATATTGCTGGCAGTATGAAGACGACCTTCGACCTTCCCGACACCCTGCTGGAAGAGGCGCGACGGGTTGCCGCAGCTCGCGCCACGACGGTCAAGGCGCTGGTCGAAGCCGGACTCCGCCGTGAGCTGCGCGAACGGGCTCGCTCCACTCCTTTCGCGCTTCGCGACGCGAGCTTCGAAGGCCGCGGCCTGCGGCCGGAGATGGAGAGCGCCTCCTGGGACCGACTGCGCGAGCTGGCGTACGGCGCTCGCGGCGGCGGCCGCGAAGAGTGATCGCCCTCGATACCAATCTCCTGGTCTACGCCCACCGCGCCGATTCTCCCTGGCATCGACCGGCAAAGAGGCGGGTGCGCGACCTCGCCACCGGGCGAACCGCCTGGGCCCTGCCGTGGCCCTGCCTGCACGAGTTTCTCGCCATCGTGACTCACCCGCGCATCTACGATCCGCCCACCCCGCTCGCCCAGGCGATCGACCAGGTGAACGCCTGGCTGGAATCGCCGAGTCTCGTGCTGCTCCAGGAAGGGCACGATCACTGGGAGGTCCTCGCCACGCTCCTCATCCGCGGCAAGATCGCCGGCCCACAGGTCCACGACGCCCGCGTCGCCGCCCTCTGCCTCTCGCACGGCGTCAGCGAGCTCTGGAGCGCCGACCGCGATTTCGGCCGCTTCCGCGATCTGCCCGTGCGTAATCCGCTGCTCGATCCCGAAGCCGACTGACCGCCCAGGAGTGTGGCGCCACGGCCCGGCACAGCTGGAGGCGGAAGCCGACAGTGCGGTCCGGGGTCGGGTAGGATCAACGGTGAATTGATCGGACAACGGCTCGGTTCCTACGAGATCACCGCCAAGCTCGGCGAAGGCGGCATGGGGGAGGTCTACCGTGCGACCGATTCGCGCCTCAGGCGCGAGGTGGCGATCAAGGTCCTGCCGGCGGCGTTCACGCAAGACAGGGAGCGCCTCGCGAGGTTCGAACGCGAAGCGCAGCTCCTCGCCCAGCTCAACCATCCCAACATCGCACAGATCTACGGATTGGAGACCAGCGGCGCGACGCACGCTCTCGTTATGGAGCTCGTCCCCGGCCCGACGCTCGCCGAACGCCTCGAATCCGGGCCTCTTTCCCCTACTGAGAGCCTTTCCTTCGCGCTGCAGATCGCGCAGGCGCTCGAAGAGGCCCACGACAAGGGGATCGTGCATCGCGATCTCAAGCCCCAGAACATCAAGGCTTCCAGTGAAGGAAGGGCCAAGGTCCTCGACTTCGGCCTGGCCAAAGCAATGGATGCGACGGGCTCCGGATCATCGGCCGCCGATTTCGCGCGCTCTCCCACGATCCTGAATTCGCCGACCCTCACCGCGGTGCACGGCACCCAGCTCGGAGTGATCCTGGGTACCGCGGCGTACATGGCTCCCGAGCAGGCACGCGGCGCCGCGGTCGACAAGCGGGCCGACATCTGGGCCTTCGGTGTGGTGCTGTACGAGATGCTCACCGGCCGCTCGCTCTTCGCCGGGCCCACGGTCTCCGACACCCTCGCCGGCGTGCTCAAGAGCGAGATCGACTGGCGGGCGCTGCCCGCCGGGACTCCGGTCGCCATTCGCAGCCTCTTGCGCCGCTGCCTCGAGCGCAACGCGAAGAACCGCCTGCACGACATCGCCGACGCGCGCATCGTGCTCGACGAGGTGCTCGGCGGCGGACCCGAGGAGGTGCTGCCACTCGCGGCAGAAGCGAGACCGGCCGCCCGGACGCGCGGCTGGACGTGGGGGCTGGCGGCCGGGGCGCTCGGCGTCGGCCTCGGACTCGGCGCGCTCGCCTTCCGCGCCGCCGCGCCTCCGGAGGTCGCGACGCAGGGCGCCGCGGTGCATGCCGAGTTCGAGATCGCCACGCCCCTCGCGACGACGATGGTGAGCGGGCTCGCGCTGTCGTCGGACGGACGTCAGCTCGCCTTCGTGGCGCGCGGCAAAGACGGGCGCACGGCGCTCTGGGTGAGGGCGCTCGGCTCGACCGAGGCGAAGGAGCTGCCGGGGACAGTCGACGCACGTTTTCCGTTCTGGTCGCCCGACGGTCGCCGGCTCGGCTTCTTCGCGCAGCGCCGGCTCAAGGTGATCGATCTCCTCGGCGGCTCGCCGCGCGTCGTCGCCGAGACGGGTTCGACGCAGGACGCCCGTGGCGGGGCGTGGAGCGCGGACGATCGAATCGTGTTCGCGCCGACCTTCACCGGGACGCTCTTCGTCATCCCGGCGTCCGGCGGCGAGGCCGTGCCGGCGTCGCGGATTCCCGCCGGAACCGATATCGGTACGCAGCGCTTCCCGAGCTTTCTCCCCGACGGCGAGCGCTTCCTCTTCTTCGCCTCGACAGGCACCGGGATCGAACCGGGCACGGCCTATCTCGGGCGGCTCGGTTCGCTCGAGGCGAAGAGGCTCGGCCCGGTGACATCCTCCGCGTTCTACGCCGCTCCGGGCTTCCTCATCTTCGTCCAGGGCGATGCACTGGTCGCGCAACGCTTCGATGACGGGAAGGAAGAGCTCGTCGGCGATACCCTCAGCCTGGGCGTTTCCCTCCCAGGCAGCGTCAGTGTCTCCGGCCAGCGGTCTCTCGCCGTCTCGGCGAACGGCGTCCTCGCCTATCGGGCGGACAAGCGCAACGGCACGCGCCTCGTCTGGGTCGACCGCCGGGGTGTGGAGTCGGGACAGCTGAACGATGACGACCGGAACTGGCACTACGCACCGGTCCTCTCTCCCGACGGCAAGAGGGTCGCGGTCTCCTACTACGAAGTCGGCGCCACCAGCGGCGGAATCTGGATCCACGATCTGGCGCGGCGCTATTCGACGCGGCTCACCAACGGCGAGTCCGGCGACGACACGCTGCCGGTCTGGTCGCCCGACGGACGTGAGCTCGCCTTCGGGCGAGTCGGACCCGCCGGGACGAGCGGCATCTATCGCATGGACGTAGGGCGGCCGGGCAGCGAGAGCCGGTGGTTTTCCGACGACGGTTTCCTGGCGCCCAGCGCCTGGCTGACCGACGGGACCGGACTGCTCGAGCAGCGCTTCGATGCCTCGGGCAGGGGTTCGATCTGGTGGCGGTCGTTGGCGACGCAGGCGCCCCCGAAACTCCTCGGCTCCGAGCAGGCGTCGGAGTGGGGCGCGGTCGCTACGCTCGACGGGCGTTGGATCGCCTATGCGTCGGACGCCACGGGGCGCATGGAGGTCTACGTCCGCCGGCTCGACGAACCCTCCAATTCGCCCGTTCGGGTCTCCATCGACGGTGGCGTGTCCCCGGCCTGGCGCGGCGACGGCCGGGAGCTCTTCTACGTCGACGACGGCGGGCGCATCGTCGCCGTCCCGTTCGAGCCCTCGGATCCACCGCAGATCGGAGTGGGCGTGCCGCTCTTCCAGGGCGGACTCGAAGAGGCGGCGGACCGCCAGTTCGACGTCACCGCCGACGGCCAACGCTTCCTGCTGAACCGGAACTTCGCTTCCCCGGGAGAACCGATCCGGGTCGTTCTCGGGTGGCGCGAGCGGCTGCAGCAGGGCCCACAGCGATGATCGAGTTCCACCCGGGCCCCGGCGCGACCACCGCCAGCCTCGGCGGCACCGAGATGGGAACGGCCAATCGCGCTACCGCCGCCCGGCGCAGGCGCGAGGCGGCGCCCGGATGCAGATGCTTATGTTAACATCACGCTCGTGAAGCGAACGACGATCTACTTCGATCCCGAGCTCGAGGCGCTTCTGAAGGCGGAGACGCTGCGCCGCAATCAACCGATGGCGGAGCTGATTCGCGAGGCTGTGAGGGAGTACCTCGTTCGCACCCGTCCGGACCTTCCGCCGGGGGCGGGTGAGTTTTCGAGCGGCCACTCCGACACCGCGGACCGGAGCGAGGAGATCCTCGCCGCAACCGGCTTCGGCGTGAGTCACTGAGTGGCGGTTCTCCTCGACAGCGGAATTCTCTACGCCTACTACGACCGAAGCGACCGCTGGCACCGAGCGGCCGTCGGGTTGATCACTGCCGAGCTCGGCGGTCTCCTCCTGCCCTCGCCGGTCGTGCCGGAAGTCGATCACCTGCTCGGAACCCGACTGGGTCGAGCCGCGCGGCAGCAGTTCTACCGCGGGCTCGTCGAAGCGAGCTTCCTGCTGGTCGATCTCCCGCAGGAGCGCGTGGGCCGCATCCGCGAGCTCGACGAACAGTTCGCCGAGCTCGATCTGGGCTTCGTCGACAGCGCACTCGTGGCTCTCTCCGAGTCGACCGGAGTGAAACGCATCGCAACTTCCGATCGCAGACATTTCGAGCCGCTGGCTCGCAAGTTCGACCTCACGCTCGTACCCGCGCCGCCGGAATCGCAGGCTCGGGAATGAAGCTCGAAACCCGCCTCGGCCCTTGCGAGATCTCCGCCAGGACCGGCGAGGGTGGCACGACTGCCGCTAGAATCGGCTCGGTGCGCACCCAGTTTGTGGACACTCCGCCGGAGATCGAAGCGATCCAGGTGCGGCTGTTTCGCGAGATGGGTCCGCGCGGCCGCCTCACCGCAGCGGCAGAGCTGAATGACGCACTCGACGATCTCGCCCGGGCTGGAATCCGTTCGCGCCATGGGGACCTGCCGGAGGCCGAGGCCCGGTTGCGGCTGTTCGCGCTCCGCCTGAGCCGTGAGCAGATGGTCCACGCCTTCGGCTGGGACCCCGGCCGCTCGTGACGACCGGCCGCGAGCCGAACGAGGTCGACCTGCGCGACGGCTTCAAGGCGGACATCTACCTCGCGGCTCGGGACGCCTTCGGCCGGGAGCAGTTCGCCCGCCGTCAATCGATCGAGCTCGCGCCGGGGACCTGGCTGCCGTTCGCTTCGCCCGAGGACGTCGTCCTGCAGAAGCTGCGCTGGTACCGCTTGGGCGAGGGCGTGTCGGGACCACGCCGATGATCGGAACGAAGCTCGGCCCCTACGAGATCACCGCCAAGCTCGGCGAAGGCGGCATGGGCGAGGTCTATCGGGCGACCGACACCCGGCTGAAGCGCGAAGTCGCGATCAAGGTTCTGCCCCCTGCCTTCACCGAAGACAGGGAGCGCCTGGCGCGCTTCGAGCGCGAGGCGCAGCTCCTCGCGCAGTTGAACCACCCGAACATCGCCCAGATCTTCGGGCTCGAGACCAGCGGCGCGACGCACGCTCTCGTCATGGAGCTCGTCCCCGGCCCGACGCTCGCCGAACGCCTCGAATCCGGGCCTCTTCCCCCTACTGAGAGCCTTTCCTTCGCGCTGCAGATCGCGCAGGCGCTCGAAGAGGCCCACGACAAGGGGATCGTGCATCGCGATCTCAAGCCCCAGAACATCAAGGCTTCCAGTGAAGGAAGGGCCAAGGTCCTCGACTTCGGCCTGGCCAAGGCGATGGAGGCGACTCCCGGTTCCGCTTCTGCGGCCGATCTGGCGCGCTCGCCGACTCTCGCGAACTCACCCACCCTCACCGCGGCGCACGGGACGCAGATGGGGGTCATCCTCGGCACGGCGGCGTACATGTCGCCCGAGCAGGCGGCGGGAAAGCCAATCGACCGCCGGACCGACATCTGGGCCTTCGGCGTCCTGCTCTGGGAGATGCTCGCCGGTCGGCGGCTGTTCGAGGCCGAGAGCGTGGCCGAGACCCTCGGCGCCGTATTCCACCAGCCGCTCGACCTCGTCGCCCTCCCCGCTTCGACGCCAGCGGCCGTCCGCCAGCTCGTTAAGCGCTGTCTGGAGCGCGATCCGAAGACGCGGCTGCGCGACATCGGCGAAGCGCGCATCGTTCTCACCGCGGCGATCGCCGCGGCGAGTGAAGCCGGGGCCGCAGCCGGCGGCTTCCCGGTTTCCACAAGTTCGCACAGTCACGCCATGACGGTTTCGCAGGGCTCATCGATGGCACGGTGGTGGCCCTGGCTGGCCGCGGCCCTCGCGACGGTCGCCGCTCTCGCGATCGTTGCCCTGATCGTGAAAATCCAGGGAACAGGATCCCTCCCCGACTCCGGATCGGCCGCGACCGGGCGGCAGATCGCCGTCGCCGTAGCGCCGCCCGCGGGTCACGTTCTCGCCGCCGGCGACGCTCCGATCCTCGATCTCGCTCGCGACGGCAGCGCGGTGGCATTCGAAGCCGAAGGTCCGGACGGCCGCCAGCTCTTCCTGCGCCGCATCGACCTCGCCGAGGTGGTGCCGATCGCCGGCACCCTCGGCGCCTCGCACCCATTCTTCTCGCCGGACGGCCGCTCGCTCGGCTTCTTCGACAGGGGCAGGATCCGCAAGGTCGCGCTCGCCGGCGGACCGGTGATCGACGTCACTTCGGTCAACGCCAATCGCGGCGCCACCTGGACGGACGGCGGCTGGATCGTCTATACGCAGACTTTCAACACCGGGCTTCAGAAAGTGCGCGAGGCCGGAGGGCGGTCGGAGCCGCTGACGACTCTCGACCCGAAAGGAACCGAGCGCAGCCATCGCTGGCCGACCGCGATTCCCGGAACGCCCTGGGTGCTGTTCACCGTCGGCGTCTCGAACAGCCCGAACTTCTACGACGACTCGCGCATCGACGCCGTGAACCTTCAGAGTGGCGAGCGCAAGCCGGTTTTCGACGGCGCCTGGATGGCGCGCTTCGCGCCGCCCGGGACGCTGCTCGTGCAGCGCCGCGGGGCGCTTCTCGCGCTGCCTTTCGATCCGTTGCACGCCGAGGTCCTCGGCGAGGAGAGAGTGGTACTCGACAACGTCGGCGGCGAGCCCTCCAGCGGCGCCGGCTTTTTTGCCGGGGGCGAAGGCGGGAGTCTCGCCTACGTGCCGACCGAGGCGCTGGTCGAGGAGACGACGGTGGTGATCGTCGAAGCGGACGGCGCCTCGTCCCGCCTGCCGCTGCCGGAGAAGCGGTTCTGGTATCCGCGCTTTTCGCCCGACGGCCGTTCGCTCCTCCTCGATGTCGGGTCGGGCCAGGGTGCCGACGACGAGCTCTGGCGCTACGACCTCGCTCCGCAGCGGATGTCGCGGGTCTCTTTCGTCGCCGGTTCGGCGATCGCCAGCTGGTCGCCGGACGGCGAGTGGATCGCCTATACCGGGGGTACGGCGGACCGCTCCAGCAAGGTCTTCCGCAAGCGCGTCGACGGTTCCGCCGGGGAAGAGCTCGTCTGGGACGGCCAGGACCTGGCCTCGGCGGCGGATTGGACGCCCGACGGCCAGGCGATCATCGGCACCGACTTGCGCGGCGAGCTCGGGCTCTACCACGTACCGATCGACGGCAGCGAGAGCCGCCGGATCGTAGCCGCACCGGGAGGTCAGTACAGCGCCGCCTTCGACCCCAGCGGCCGCTTCCTCGCCTACACTTCGATCGAAACGGGGGTCGATGAGATCTTCATCTCGACCTATCCCGAAGGCGGCGGCAAGTGGCAGATCTCGACCGAGGGCGGCCAGATGCCGGTCTGGACGCGCGATGGCAAGAGCGTCCTCTACGTCAAGGGGGACACCCTCCTCGCGGTCGACATCGAGACCGGAGGCGCCTTCCGCTCGGCGACGCCGCGCGAGCTCCGCCGCGGGCCCTACATCCTGCGCACCGCGCCGTTCCGCAACTACGACACCGGCCCCGGCGGACGCCTCGCGCTCGTCACCCGCCGCACCGACGTGCCGGCGATGCGCCAGGTCGAGGTTCTCATCGGCTGGGATCGCTCGCCGGCCTCGCCGCCGCGCCCCTGAGCCCGCGGCGCGAGGCGCTAGCCGCTCAAGGCACGACCGACGACCAACCGAGGATGCTGCCGCGCTCGAAGCCGTCGCCGTAGAGGAACGGTCCGCGAAAGAGGCGGATTTCGTCCGTCGTGAGCGCGCGCCGCCAGACCTCGACCTCGTCGATGCGGCCGTCGAAGTAGTAGCGGTCGTTTACCCCGTCCCTGCCGAGCGCCGCAACCTGTGCCGGCACCGAGCGCACGGGCTCGCCGAGTGCGGCATTGAGGTGCGTGTCGACGAGCGTTCCATCGAGGTAGATCTCGGCTGCCTCGGAGTCGCCGCGATAGACGCCGGCGACGTGAAACCAGCGATGGAGAGGCAGAAGGGCCTCGGGAATTCCGGGTCGCTCGGCGGTGCCGTCGGCGTCGGTGACCTTGAAGCGCAGCTCCGCGTTGTCGCGATCGAGGTAAAACACATAGTTGTCCTGGGCGGCGTCGTAGATCGAGGCGAACGGCTCGGCGAGATTACTTGGCGGGGTTTCGAGGTAGAGCCAGGCGGTGAGTGTCACCCCGGCGTCAGTGATGTCGAGATCGATCGATGGCGCGATGTCCGCCCAGCCGATGAGGGGAGCGAGTCCAGCGAAGGTGACCGCACCGCGTCCGGGCCTGCCCCACGACCAGTCGATGCCGTCGCCGGTGAGCAGGGCGTCGTCGGCGTGGATCCCGGCGAGATCGGACGCCTCCGTCCCGGCGCCCTCTTCGCACCGCCAGTGGCCGACCCTGCCGATCGTGTACGAGCGTGCGTGTACGGAGGCGCCGTCCTCGTCGCCCCCGTGCGATCCTCCAGTCCTCTGCCAGGCGACCGCGAAGTCGCCCTCCGCATCGACTGCGATGGCGGGCACATCGGCCCAGCTGGAGGAGAGCGAGCCCGCGATCCAGATCTCCGGGCCGAGAGCGTGCCGATCGACGAGGCGCCGAGCCTGGACCGTGTCGGACGTCAAGAGCCAGGTTGCCGTGAGGTCGCCGTCCGGACCGCGAACCAGCGCCGGCTTGGCGACGGCGTAGCCGGGGGCGAAGTTGATCGTCGTCTCCAGGCCGCGAGGGGACCCGTCGGCGGCGAAGAAGCGCAGGTCGATGCCGTCGCCGATCGGTTCACCCTCCGGCGCGCGGACCGGAGCGGCCGGGAGGCTGTGCCAGATGACGGCGAAGCCACCGTCGCTGCTCGAAGCGACATCGGGGTACCACTGGTTCCCGGAGGTGAAGCTGTTGACCTGCTGTTGCGGGCCCACGAACGCGCCCGTGGCATCGAGGCGCCGCCATTGGACGCTTTCTCCGGAAGCGTCGCCGCCTGCCGAGGCGCTGGAAGCCCAAACGACAACGTGCCCCCTCCCGCCCTCGAGGCGGGCGATGCGCGGCGTTCGCACGGAGGCTCCGAGCGTGCTGGCCGCCACCGCTTCGGCGAGAGCGGCTCCCTGGGAGTCGAAGCTCCGGATCCAGACGGTCGCCGATTCGACCCAGGTGACGACGAATCCGCCTCCGGGCGCGGAGGCGACGTCGAGCTCTTCGAGCGGGCTCTCGCCGTCGCGGATCTCGAGGATCGAGCCGGAGGCCGCTCCGTCGAGGTTGACGAAGCTGCCGCGGACCCCCTGGCCGCCGAGCCTGGACACCGCAAGGTTGGGCAGGCTCTCCGGCCAGACGACGATCGAGCGCCCGTCGTCGAGGCGCGCCACCTCCGGGTGGCCGATGCCCAGGGGCGACCAGACCACCAGGATCTCCGAGCCGATCGGCTGGCCGGCGCGATCGAGCCTCCGCGAGCGCAGCCGGTCGTTCGTGTCGCTCCGGTCGCGCCAGACGACGAACCAGCCGCCGTCGCCCACGGGCCCGATCGCGGGGGCGTCCTGGTCATCGAGGGTGAAGATGTGGTTGACCTGCACCATGTCTCCCATCGGCAAGGCGCTCGGCGGATCCCCGCCGGCCACGAGCGATTCGGCGGCGAGAACTCCTGACAACGCGGCCAGGGCGAGCAGGACAGCTTGGCAGCGAGGCCACGAGCCCCTGAGCTCCGGGAGCGGGCGGTGGGACGAAGCTCTCCTCATGACGATCGACCTCCTGATCCAGACGCGGATTCGAGCGCAGAACGGGATCATCGGCGGCGCGAGCACATCGGGAATAGACTCCCTCCACAATGCCTGGGGACGAGCGGCACGCCGCTGAGGCGGGCCACATCACGACCCTGCTCCATGCCTGGAGCGCGGGCGACGACGGCGCGTTCGGCGAGCTCGTGCCGCTGGTCTATGCGGAGCTGCGCGCCATTGCCGGGCGCCAGGCGCGCGCCGAGCCGGCGGGCTCGACGCTCACACCGACCGCGGTCGTGCACGAGCTCTACATCAAGCTCGCCGGCCAGGACCGGGCCCGATGGGAGAACCGACGCCAGTTCTTCGCGGTGACGGCGCGGCTGATCCGCCGGATCCTGGTCGACCACGCGCGCGAGCGTGGAGCGGAGAAGCG
>JAGPDF010000045.1 GCA_018057705.1 Thermoanaerobaculia bacterium
TTCCCGCCGCGCTTCCGCACCCGCGAGGTGGAGCTCGCCGCGCGGCTCGGAGCCGGCGAGGTCCTCGAGGGCCGCATCGTGCGCGGCTTCAGGGCCGCGTGGCAGTGGTTGAAGGAGCTCGTGCTGGGAACCCCGGAGAGCGCCGTGCGCGGCGCGCCCTGAGCCGCTCCTTGCCGCGCGCGGCGAGGAGATAGAAGGCCGGCACCACCAGCAGCGAGAGCGCGGTCGAGACGATCAGGCCGCCGATGACAGCCACCGCCATTGGCGCCCGGGTCTCGGAGCCGGCGCCCAGGCCGAGCGCCGCCGGGAAGGCCGCCATCATCGTCGCCGCCGAAGTCATGAGGATCGGGCGCAGCCGCACCGGGCCGGCGCGCAGGATCGCCCCGGCGGCGCTCCGTCCCTTCTCGCGCAGCTGATTGGCGTAGTCGACGAGGATGATCGAGTTCTTCTTGACGATGCCCATGAGGAGCAGGAGCCCGATCATCGAGAAGATGTTGAGGGTCCTGCCCGTCCCCCACAGCGCGAAGGCGGCGCCGGCGATCGACAGCGGCAGGATCGTCAGCACCGTCACCGGGTGGAGGAACGAGTTGAACTGCGAGGCCAGGATCATGTACGCGACGATGATCCCCAGCACCAGCGCGAAGAGCAGTGACGACATCGAGTCGCGGAAAGCGACGCTGGCACCTCCGAGGACGACGCGGACCCCCAGCGGCGAACTCTTGGCGAGCTCCTCGACCTTGGCGAGCGCCTTGTCCTGCGACGAGCCCGGTGCGACGTTGGCGAACACTGTGATTGCGCGCTCGCGATCCCGGCGGGTGATCGCTTGCAGCGCCGGACGCTCCTCCGTCGAGACCAGCGCGGAGAGCGGCACGAGCTCGCCCGTCGACGCCCGCACGCGCAGGTGGGCAAGGTCCTCCGGCCGCGAGCGCTGGCCGGCGAGGAGCCGCAGGCGGACGTCGTAGCGCCGGCCGCCGGCGCTGTACTTGCCGACGCGCACGCCTCCGACGAGGGCGTTGAGCGAGGTCGCGATGTCGTCCATGCCGACGCCCAGGTCGGCGGCGCGGGCTCGGTCGGGCAGGACGGAGAGCTCGGGCATCCCGAGCTGGTAGTCGCTGTCGAGATCGACCACGAGGCCCGACTGCTTGAGCTCGCTCATCAACTGCTGGCTGGTGCCGATCAACTGGTTCCAGTCGGAGCCGCGCACCGAAAACTCGACCGGGAAGCCGCGCTGCGCGGTGAAACCCTGCTGCGATAGGTCCTGGACGACGGCGCGCTGGCCGGGATAGGAGTTGAGCTCCTTGCGAACTTCGGAGCTCCACTGCGCCTGCGTCGCGGCGCGTTCGCCCGGCGGGACGAGGGTCACGAAGTAGACCCCGGTGTTGACTCCGCCGCCCCCGAAGCCGCCGGCGACCGAGAACACGCGCAGCACGTCGGGGCGGGAGAGCAGATACTCCTCGCCGCGCCGAACCAGGCGGTCGGTTTCGGCGAGATCGGAGCCGACGGCGCCGGTGAGCCGGATCATGACCCGCGATTGGTCCTGCGACGGCACCATCTCCTTGGGCATGGCGCGGAAGACGACGATCGCGAGGGCGAAGAGCAGGAAGCTGCCGGCGATCACCCGGACCGGGCGGCGCAGCGCCCAGGGCAGCACCCGCGAGTAGAGCCTGGCGAGGCGCCTGAAGCCCTCGTCGACGGCCCGGCCCACCCGGCTGCGGCGCTCGCGGGAGACGTCGAGGATCTGCGAGCAGCGGGCGGGGGCGAGGGTCACCGCTTCGAGATAGGAGAGCAGCACCGCGACGCAGAGCGTGACCCCGAACTGCAGGAAGAACTTGCCGACGATCCCCTCCATGAAGACGACCGGGATGAAGATGGCGCAGACGGCGAGGGTCGCAGCGAGCGCCGCGAAGGCGATCTCCCGCGTGCCCTCGCGCGCCGCGGTGACGCGGTCCTCGCCCGACTCGGCGTGACGGAAGATGTTCTCGAGCACCATGATGGCGTCGTCCACCACGATGCCGACCGAGAGGCCGAGCGCGAGCAGGGTGAAAGTGTTGAGGGTGAAGCCGAGGAAGTAGATCACCGCCACCGTGCCGAGGAGCGACATCGGTATGGCGAGGACGACGTTCAGTGTCGAAGAGAGCGAACCGAGGAAGAGCCAGCAGACGAGTGCGGTGAGAAGGACCGCGAGGAAGAGCTCGAACTCGATCTCGTTCACCGACTCCTCGATATAGAGGGTCGAGTCGAAATTGGTCTCGAGACTCATTCCGGGCGGCAGGGTCTTCCCGATCTCGGCCATCTCGGCGCGAATCGCCCTGGCCACGGCGACGGCGTTGGCGCCGCGCTGCTTGCGGATCCCGAGGCCCTGCGCCGGCTGGCCGTTGAAGCGCGAGGCGCGCCGGATGTCCTCGAAGCCGTCCTCGACCAGGGCCACGTCTTTGAGGTAGACCGGCGTCCCTCCCGAGGTCGCCCGGCCGGCGATGGCCGGCGCGCCCCCTTCGGCCACCACGATGTTCTGGAGCGTCTCCAAGTCCATCGCCTCGCCCAGAACGCGGACGTTGACCTCGCGTCCCGGCACCTCGATCCGTCCCGCCGGCAGCTCGACATGCTCGCGCACCAGAGCGCGGGTGACGTCACCGACCGTCAGATTGCGCGAGTCGAGCGCCGACGAGTCGACCCAGATCCGGACGTTGCGCTCGATCGAGCCGCCCTCGGTGATCTCGCCGATCCCCGGCACGGTCTGCAGGCGTTCCTTGACGCGATAGCGGGCGTAGTCGGCGATGAACTGGCGCGAATACGGGCCGGTCAGTCCGATCCACATGATCGGCTGATCTTCGGGGTTGCTCTTCGAGATCACCGGCGGATCGATGTCGCGAGGCAGGCGACGGGCGGCCTGCTGAACCTTGGCAGTGACGTCCTGGAGCGCCAGGTCGACGTCGCGCGAAAGGTCGAGCTCGACGGTGACCGATCCGCCGCCCTGGCGCGCGGTCGAAGTCAGGCCGGTGACGCCCTCGACCTGCACCAGCGCCTCTTCGAGCGGTTGCAGGACGTCGTTCTCGACGACCTCCGGGGCGGCTCCCTCCCAGTTGACCGAGACGTTGATGGTCGGAAAATCGACATCGGGCATCTGGCTGATGCCGATACGGGAGGCCGCCACGATGCCGAAGAGGACGGTGCCCGCCATGAGCATCCAGGCGAAAACGGGCTTGTTGATACAGGCTTCCGTGAGTTTCATCGGCGCATCTCAGTTTGGCGGGACGGTGGACGCGGGGCCGGTGACGGTGGCGTCGACCGGTTTTGCCTCGAGGTTCACCTTGGCGCCGTCGCGGAGGGCTTCGGCGCCGCGTACCACGAGGAGCTCGCCGACGGCGAGCCCGCGGCGCACCTCGACATCGCCTTCGGCCGTGCGCAGTCCGAGCTCGAGCACGCGCTCGCGGGCGACGTCGCCTTCGACGACGAAGGCCAGGAAGCCGTGCTCGCTCGGACGAATGGCGGTCTGCGGGATGACCGCTGCGGCGGCGACACCCCCGACCGGGACCTCGACTTCGACGAAAGTGCCTGGACGCAGCTCCGCGCGCGCCGGATCGTCGACCTCCGCGGTCACCGCCACCATCCGGTCGCGCGAGTCGGCGGCCGCTCCGACCAGCCGGATGCGCGCCGAATAGCTCTTCTCCGACCCTTCACGCAGTCGGAAACGCGCCAGCATGCCGTTGCCGAGCGGGGTCGCCTCGTTCTGGGGGACGCGAAAGCGCAGCAGCAGCGGATCGCGTCGCACCAGGGTGGCGATTTCGGTGCCGGGCGATACGTACTGGCCGGTCTCGATGGCGCGGGTCTGGATCACTCCGGCGATCGGAGAGCGCACGATCGCGTCGCGCTCATTGAGCTGGGCCAGGGAGAGGGCGGTCTTCGCCTGCTGGATCTCGGCTCCCGCCGCGGCGACCCGCGTCCGCCAGGCGTCGACCTCTTCGGCGCGCACCAGATCCGGGTTCTTCACGTTCACCGCCTGGCGGCGCTCGAGTCCGTTCTTCGCCTCGTCTGCCGTGGCCTGGGCCTTGGCGAGCGCCGCCCGGGCAGCCGCGGTCGCGAGCGAGTAGCGTTCGGGCTCGATCTCGGCGAGCGGTGTCGCGGCGGTCACGCTGTCGCCTTCGCGGAAGCGCACGCGCTCGACCACGCCGGCGACCCGCGCCGTCACGGCCACCTCTTCGAACGCTTCGATCGATCCGACCGCGCGCACGCTGTATTCGACGTTTCGCGCCGCGACCCGGGCTGTTTCGACCGGAAAACGCACCTCGGCGCGCGCCGGGCGCCCGGTGTCGGCCGTCTTCCCGCCGCAGCCGGCGAGGGCGAAAGTCCAGGGCAGAAGGCAGGCGGCAAGCGTCGCCAGACCGCGCCGGCGGAATCGGGTCGAAGTCACGGAACCTCCGGAGACCCTGGGGATGGACTTTCCAGGGACTGAGACGAAGCGGGCAGGGGCGAGTAGGTGGACGAGGCCAGCCGTGCGCTGCCGGCGGGCCAACCGCCGAGCGCCCGCCGGAGCGCGAGGTCGGCGACGTCGCGGGCAAAGCCCTGGCGCGCGACCTCGACTTCGGCTTCGAAGGCCGAGACCTGGGCATCGGTCTGCTCGAGCGCGGTCGCGAGGCCGTTCTGGAAGCGTTCGCGAACCTCCTCGGCATTCTGGACGGCAAAGGCGAGCTGAGTCCGCGCCTGGGCGAGCGCGGCTTCGGCGGTGGCGAGGTCGGCCGAGGCCCGATCGACCTCCAGCGCCACTTGACGCCGGCGCTGGACGAGGTCGAGCTCGACCTCCCGGGCTTCGGCGTCGCGCTGCGCGGCGAGCGCCATCCGGTCGCCGCCATCGAAGAGCTCCCAGGTGAAGTTCGCCCCGATGTTCCAGTCCTCCGAGTTCCCGTTCAGCCCGGCCTCGTTGGTCCAGCGGTAGAGGCCGCGCAGGTCGAGGCGCGGCACCCAGCCCAGGCGGGGAGCGAGCGCCAGCTGGCGCGCCTGCTGCCAGCGCTGATCGAGGGCCTCGAGCTCCTGCCGGCCGGCGAGGGCCTGCGCGACCAGGACCTCGCGGTCGCTGCCGAGCGGCGCCGGGCGCTCCGGAACCTCGAGCTCACCCACGAGCCGATCGGCCGGCGCGTTGATCAGGTAGAAGAGCGACAGTCGAGCCGTCGTGACGGTGTTGGCCGCCCGGGTGGCGACGAGCTCGGCGGTCGCGAGCTCGAGCTCGGTGCGGGTGAGGTCGTTGCGATTGGCGAGCCCGGCCTCGAGCCGGAGGCGCGACTCGTCCACGGTCTGGCGGCCCACGGCGACGCGCTGTCGTGCCGCCTCGAGAAGACGTTCGAGCGAGAGCGCCGCATAGAAACCGTCGGCGACGTCGAAGGCGAGCGCACGGCGGAGCTCCTGCGATTCGATCGTCTGCGCTTCGAGGCCGACCGTCGCCGCCCGGATCAGCGGCAGGGCGCGGAGGTCGAAGAGCGGGGTTTCGGCCACCGCCTGACTCGAGTAGGCGTCGATGGCCTGCACCGTGACCTCGTCGCCGTCGATGAGCCGGGTCACCTCGCGCGCCCGGCGGGTGGCGTTGGCGGTGATCGTGAGCGCCGGCAGGAACTGGGCGATCGCCTGACGTCGCAGCGCCACGGCGCGCTCGAGCCGGGCGGCCGCGACGCCGGAGACTTCGTTGCCGACGAGGGCGAGCTCGATCGCCTGCTCGAGCGTGAGCGGCGGCCCGGCTGGAATCGGTGCCGGAGGCGGCTGGGCCGGCAGGGGAGAACCGGCAGCGCCCGCAGCGAGGGCGGCCGCGAGGGCGAGAAGCGCGGCGAGCGCGCGGAGTCGTGTCGGATTCATGGCGAGATTCGAACTCCCAGCCCGGCCGGAGTGCGAACGCGGCGGGCTCGGTCAGGTCGAGGATAGCGAGTTCTTTCGCAGAGTAGAAGCCGCGCCGCCCTCCCCATGACGATCGGTACGCGTGGATCCGGTGGAGGGATGCGTCCTGCAATAGAATCCATCTCGAAAGGTGGAGAAGACCCCATGCTCATGAAGTCCCGCATTGCACGCTATCGCCGCGCGCTCGCGTTCGGCGCCGGACTGACCCTCGTGATCTCCGGCCCGGTCGCCGCCCAGGCCGATCCAGGCGGGACAGCGGTCCTGCACGACGCGCGCGAAGTGCACCTGGCGGAGATCCGCCAGCTCACTTTCGGCGGCGAGAACGCCGAGGCCTACTGGGCCGAAGACGGACTCAAGCTCTCCTTCCAGACCACTCGGCCGCCCTACGCCTGCGACCAGATCTTCTCGCTGCCGGCCGATGGCGCGGCCCCGTCGCTGCTCTCGACCGGCAAGGGCAAGACGACCTGCGCCTACTTCTATCCCGACAGCCAGCGCTTCCTCTACGCCTCGACCCATCTCGCGTCGCCCGATTGCCCGGCGCCGCCCGACCGCTCGAAGGGCTATGTCTGGGCGATCGACGGCACCTACGAGCTGTTCGCCGGCAGCCGGGAGGGCGGAGATCTGCAGCAGCTCACGAAGAACGATGCCTACGACGCCGAGGCGACGATCTGCCCGGTCGATGGCTCGGTCGTCTTCACCTCCACGCGTGACGGCGACCTCGAGCTCTACCGGATGGACGCCGACGGCAAGAACGTGGTGCGCCTCACCCACACTCCCGGCTACGACGGCGGCGCCTTCTTCTCGCGCGACTGCAAGCAGATCGTCTATCGCGCCTCGCGCCCGACCGGAGCTGACCTCGAGGACTATCAGAAGCTCCTGACGGAGAACCTGGTGCGCCCGAGCAAGCTCGAGATCTGGGTGGCCGACATGACCCTCGAGGGCGCCCGTGATGCCCGCCAGGTGACCAACCTTGGCGCCGCCTCGTTCGCGCCTTTCTTCTTCCCCGACGGCAAGCGGATCCTCTTTTCGACCAACTACGGCGACCCCAAGGGACGGGAGTTCGACATCTGGGCGGTCGACGTCGATGGTACCGATCTCGAGCGGATTTCCTTTTTCGCCGGCTTCGACGGCTTCCCGATGTTCTCGCCGGACGGCAAGCAGCTCGCCTTCTCGTCGAACCGCAACCAGGGCAAGCCCGGCGAGACCGATGTCTACATCGCGCGCTGGACTGACGCCCCGGCGGTCGCCACGGAGCTCCGCGCCGAGGACCGCTACGGCGCCGACGTCGCCTGGCTGGCCGACGACGCCCGCGACGGACGCGGCGTCGGCACCGACGGCAACGAGGCGGCGGCCGCTTACATCGAGGAGCGCTTCAAGGCGCTCGGTCTCGAGCCGGCGGGAGTCAACGGGGGCTACCGCCAGGAGTTCGACGTCACGGTGGCGCTCACCTCCGGTCCGACGACGGCATTGTCCCTTGACGCAACACCGGTCGCTGCCGACGCCTTCACGCCGCTCTCGTTCTCGAAGAGCGCCAGGGCGAGTGGCGAGATCGTCTTCGCCGGCTACGGGATCGTCGCCAAAGACAAGAACCGCGATGACTACGCCGGCATCGACGTCGAGGGCAAGATCGTGCTGGTCCGTCGCTTCGTTCCCCCCGGCGACAACTTCCAGGACGCCGATGAGCGCCGCTACTCGGACCTGCGCTACAAGGCCTTCACTGCGAGAGAGCACGGGGCCCTCGCACTGCTCGTGGTCGACCTTCCCGAGCTCGCGGAGGGCGTCGCGATGCCCGACGAGGCCCCTTTACCGAAGCTTTCTGCCGAGCAGGCCGGGGATGCCGGTCTGGTCATCGCCGCACTCAAACGTGAGATCGGCAAAACCCTCCTCGAGGGAAATCACGCGGCAGATCTGGTCGTCGAATTGATCGCCGAACGCAAACCGAGCACCAACGTGGTCGGACGGCTGAAGAGCGCGAATCCGCAGGTTCGCCCCGGCGTCGTCGTGCTGGGAGCGCATTTCGACCACCTCGGCCACGGGGGCGCGAGCTCGATGGCTCCCGGCTCCGAGGAGATCCACAACGGCGCCGACGACAACGCCTCGGGGACAGCGGCGCTGCTCGAGAGCGCGCGCATCCTCGCCGGCCGCAAGGCCGAGCTCGCGCAGGACGTGCTGTTCATCGGCTTCTCGGGCGAGGAGCGGGGGCTCCTCGGCTCGACGGCCTTCACGCGCAATCCGCCGGCCGGCCTCGACTTGAAGAGCGTTCGCGCCATGATCAACATGGATATGGTCGGGCGCCTGCGCGACAACAAGCTGGCGATCCTCGGCGGCGGGTCGGCGGAGGAGTGGCCGGCCATCGCGGAGCCGCTCTGCGCCGCGCGCAGGGTGCTGTGCACGACCTCGGGAGACGGGTACGGGCCCTCGGACCAGACGCCCTTCTATGCGGCCGGCATTCCGATTCTCCATCTCTTCACCGGCACGCACGACGACTACCACCGGCCCAGCGACGACAGCGGCCGGATCAACGCCACCGGCGGCGCGACGGTCGCGGCGCTCGCCGCCGACCTCGCGGTCGCGGCGGCGGGGGCAGAGAAGCTCACGCTGCGGTCGGTGCCGGAGCCGGCGCCGCGCGGCGACGTGCGTTCGTTCGGCGCCTCTCTGGGGACGATTCCGGACTACGCCGGGCCGGGCGAGGGCAAGAGCGGCGTGCTGCTCGCGGGTACCCGCCCGGGTAGTGCCGCCGAGAAGGCTGGCCTCCAGCGCGGCGACATTCTGATCGGGCTTCTCGGCCGGGACATCGGCGATATCAACGACTTCATGTTCCTGCTCCGCCAGGCGAAACCGGGCGACAAGGCGAAGGCGGTCGTCCTGCGCGACGGCAAGCGCCTCGAGTTCGAGATCGTCTTCGGCGAATCGCGGCGCATGTAGCCGCTTGCGCCGGGGCACGAGTTTCTCGGGGAAGTTCTGGACGGTCGCGCCGGCGGCGGTGTCGTACTTCCGGCCGCCCAGCGCCCCGCAGCACGAACCGTTTCGCCTTGCGATTCCTGACCCGACGGTCGGTCGGCTCGTCCTCTCCGGTGCGCTGCACGCGCCGCCCACCGCGCGCACACTCCTCGTCGCCCTGCACGGTCTCGGTGGCAGCGCCGAGAGCTCCTATATGCGTCAGTTCGCGACCGCTGCGGTCGCCGCCGGGCACGCCTGTCTGCGGCTCAACCATCGCGGCGCCGAGCGCGCCGCGCAGGACTACTATCACGCCGGGCTGACGCTCGATCTCGAGTCCGTGCTCGGCGCGCCGGAGCTGGCGCGCTTCGACAGGGTCGCCGTCGTCGGTTACTCGCTCGGTGGCCATGTGGCGCTGCGCTACGCGGCAGAACGGCCGGGAAGGACCGACCCGCGACTCTCGGGCGTCGTTGCCGTCTGCGCGCCGCTCGATCTCGACCGCGGTGCGACGGCGCTCGACTCTCCTGCCGCCTGGCTCTATCGCCGGTACATTCTGCCGGGACTCAAACAGCACCTCGACGCGGTGGAGAAGGTGCGTGCAGTGCCGGTCGATCGGATGCGGCGGGCGCGGGTGCGGGGGATCCGCGAGTGGGACGACCTCGTCGTCGCGCCTCGCTGGGGTTTCGCCTCGGCCGAGGACTACTACGCCCGCGCCAGCGTCGCGCCGATCCTCGACCGGATCGCGCTGCCGGCCTGGATCATCGAGTCGGAAAACGATCCGATGGTGCCGGTCTGGACGCTCACGAGCGCCCTCGCGCGCGTTTCGCCCACCACCGAGGTCACCTGGACGCCGCGCGGAGGCCACGTCGGCATGCCCGCGGATCTCGACCTCGGGCGGCCGGGTCCGAAAGGCCTCCACGCCCAGCTCCTCTCCTGGATCGCCATGACCCTGTCCTCCTAGGGCGAGGTCGGGCGGTCCCAGAGCGAGCGCGGCGAGAGTCGAGCGAGAGTCGAGATTACCGGGCGGTGCGCACGGTGACGTCGCCGCTGCCGGTGGAGATGGCGGCGGTGCCGGTGGCGGCGCCGATCTCGGCCTTCAAGTCGCCGCGTCCGCTGTGGGTCACGCGGCTCGACGGCAGGTCGAGGGAGATCTCTCCCGAGCCGGTGCTCACGGCCATGCGCACCTGCGGCGCCGCGGTCGCCGGGCTCGCCTCGAGGGTGACGTCGCCGCTGCCGGTGTCGATCGCGATCCGCGAGACGGTCGAGAAGTCTCCCGACAGGGTGACGTCTCCCGAGCCGGTGTCGGCGTTGAGGTTACTCCCCAGTTTCAGTGCTTTGCCGACGATGTCACCCGAGCCCGTGTCGCAACTGAACGCTCCAGCGACGTCCTGAAGGTGGATGTCGCCGCTGCCGGTGTCGATGTCCACTCTGCCGGCTGCGACCTGCTCGAGCCGGACGTCGCCCGATCCGGTGTCGACCTGGACGTCGCCCTTCTGCCTGCGAATATGGACATCGCCTGAGCCGGTGTCGGCGGAGAGGCTGCCCTCGCCGTCCTGGACCTGGATCTCGCCGGTGGCGATGTCCAAGGTCTGGGCGCCGCGGACGCCGGACGAAGCCACCACACCGATGCCGTCCTTGACCGTAACGCCGACTCCTGCCGGGACCTCGATGCGGAAGTCCGCGTAGAGGGTCAAAGCGCCGGCCCCGGGCTGACTCACGATGCTGACCTGCCGACCGTCGTACTTGAAGTTGGAGCTCCCCATGTCGAGCCACTCGAGGAACCAGGGCAACGCTTCGCCCTCGCCCTGGCGCGGGTAGCAGTACTTGCGGCTCTCCTCGAGCGGGTAGGTCGCCTTGACGATCCAGCGATCGCCCTTCTCCTCGTAGGTCACGTTCAGGAGCCCGGCGACCCGTTCGGCCTCGGCCGCGGTCTTGCCCGCGGCGAAGACCGTCCCGGCGATCCGGACCTCCGACCCGCTGGTGGCGGCGACGGTGACGTTCCCGGCCAGGTTGTGCAGCTCGACGACCAGATTGGGGCGGCCGGCGAGCGTGCGCTCGACCTGGCGCTGGGCGTCGGCAGCGAAGGCGGGGGAGAGGCTGGCCAGAGCGACGGCGCCGGCGACCAGGAGGAAACGGGCCGAAGAGATCGTCGGGAGCTGGGGGGCGCGGGTTCGGAACATCGGAGTCTCCTCGTCAGGGTGGAAGGACCGACTACCCCCTGCACTACGGGCCCGTCGCCCCGAAGTTACAGCCGGACGGGCGATCTGCCGATTCAGTTATGCTCTGGCATCGTGAGAAATCCACGGCTGCCGGTCCGCAAGGTCGTGCCGAGTCTGGTCACCGGCGCCGGCCTCGTTTTCGGCTTCTGCTCGATGCTCGCAGCGTCGCAGGGCGAATACGACATTGCCGTCTACCTGCTGGTGGCGGCCATCTACTGTGACCTGTTCGACGGCCAGCTGGCGCGCCTGCTCAAGGCGACCAGCCGCTTCGGCCAGCAGTTCGACAGTCTCTCGGACGCCCTGTCGTTCGGCGCCGCGCCGGCCTTCCTCGTCTATCAGGCCCTGATGCGTCCGCTCGGACCCTGGGGCGTCGCCGCAGCGCTGGTTTTCGTGATGGCGGGGGTACTCCGCCTGGCGCGCTTCAACGTGACCGCCGACGCGCATACCAAGGACCGGCGGACGCTGGGCGTGCCGATTCCGATCGGTGCGGGCTACGCCATGGTCGTCGCGCTGATGCGCGACCACATCCCTCCGGCCGCCGCCGCCGCGACCCTGATCCTCATGGCGCTGGCGATGGTTTCGCGTGTCCGCCTGCCGCAGTTGAAGAAGAACTCGGTGGTCACGACGATGCTGCTGGTGGGTATCTGCAACTACATGGCGGTCGTCGCGTGGCCCAACTGGACCACGGTCGTCTGGTGGAACGTCTGGAACGCGGTGATCCTCGCGACCGCCTGGCTCGAAGAGCGCCGGCAGCGCGGCGAGCAGGACGATTCACCGGAGCCGACGACCACTTAGCCCGGGCCCGGTGCCGAACCGCGCCGAGCCATCTCCCGCGAAACGGCGGACCGATCGCCGGGCGTGCGAGGATCTCCGACCATGAAACGGGAGGACTCCAAAGTCGCTGGCAGGCAAGAGCGATTCCGGCTCGTCGCCGAAGCGGCCGGACGCCGGCTCGCCCGGCTGGTGCCGCCTCAAGGGACGAGCGTCGGCAGCTCCGTACGCAACGATCTGCGCCTCGAGGCCAGCGGTGTCTCCCGGCACCATGCCCGGTTTGTTCCCGCCGGCGAGGTGCTCTGGGTCGAGGATCGAGCCAGCAAGAACGGTATCTGGCTCGGCGACCGCCGGATCGACCGCCAGGCGCTCGTCGCCGGCGACCGGGTGCGCCTGGGCGAAGTCTGGATCACCGTCGAGCGTGTCGCCGCCGATGACGCCGAGGTCGCTCTCGCCTGGCCGCGCATCCCGACCCACCCCACGGCGCCGGCACTCGACGAGCCGACGACGTTCCTTCCCGGTGTCGGATCGCCGTTCGAGTTGCAGCCGGTCGAGACGCTCTTCCCGGGACTTCGCCTGCCGGAGGAGTTCGTCGTCGGGCCCTCCAGCCGCATGCTCCGCCTGCTGGGCGAGGTGGAGCGTGTCGCCGCCGACCGCTCGCCCGCGCTGCTGCTGGGCGAAACCGGCACCGGCAAGGAGCTCGTCGCGCGGGCGATCCATCGGAGCTCCGCGCGGAGCAGCGGCCCGTTCGTCGCCGTCAACTGTGCCGCTCTCCCTTCGGAGCTCGTCGAGGCCGAGCTCTTCGGCGTCGCGCGTGGCGCGGCAACGGGCGTCGCCGCGCGCATCGGTGCGCTGCGCACCGCCGACGGCGGCACCTTCTTTCTGGACGAGGTCGGAGAGCTGCCCATGGTGCTGCAGGCGAAACTCCTGCGGATCCTCGAGAGCGCCGAGCTCGCTCCCCTGGGCGGACCGGCGACGCCGCTCGACGTCCGCTTCGTGGCGGCGACCAATCGCGACCTGCGCGTCGAGTGCGGAGCTGGTCGCTTTCGTCCCGACCTCTACTTCCGACTCGCCGCTTTCACTCTCTCGCTGCCCCCGCTGCGCGAGCGCCGCGAGGACCTTCCGGCGCTTCTCGGCGCCTTCGTCGAGCGATTCTCGCGCGCCGCGGGGCGTGAGCCGGCCGGCCTGTCGCTTCGCCTGCTCGAGTGCGTCGAGAGCTACGGGTGGCCGGGAAACCTGCGCGAGCTCGCACACGAGGTGCGGCGCTGGGTCACTTTCGCCCCGGAAGGGGAGATTTTCGACTCGTCGCTGCTCTCCCCGGAGATCCGCGTTTCCCTCGACGCCGAACGGGATGCCGGAAAAGGCCGACCGGCGGACGACTCACTCGACCTCGACTTTCGGCTGGCGGCGACCGAGCGCGAGATCGTCTCTCGGGCCCTCGCCGTCGCCAGCGGCAACCAGAGTCTTGCCGCGCGGCTCCTCGGCATTTCGCGCAACGGTCTGGCGGCGAAGATCGCGCGCCACGGCCTCGCCGCCGCCGGCGAGGCCGGCGGATCGAGTTCAGAACCGGACGACGACCGAACCTGAAGCGAGTCGGCGGCGGCGGGAGGCGTCGAAGCCGATGTCGACGCTGATCGACGTCGGCCGAAGCCGATTCGCTCCTTCGGCGGCGAAGGGATGAGTCCAGCCGACGCCGGCGGCGCCGTGGATCGAATCCTCGCCGGAGACGAATCTGCCGGCGAGGCGCGGATTGTCGCCGACGTAGCGCACCTGGTGCTCGGTCTCCCCCCAGACTCCGGCGCGCAGTGCGAGAACGTCTCCGCTCGCCCGGGGCCGGGCCCATTCGAGTCCGGCATGCAGCTCATAGCCGTCGTCCACCTCGAAGAGCTGCAGGGAGTCCTTGCCGGCGTTGTAGCCCTCGTCGGGAAGATCACCGGCACCGGGGCAGCAGCCGAGCGGCTCGCCGCCGGCGAAGCGAACGTCCTTGAGGACATTGGCGCGCGGCGCGAGCTTCGAGGAGCTGACGTGCTTCAACTCGGTGGAGAGCAGCCAGTTCGTGCGCGGCTCGAAGACCCAACCGATACCCCAGGAATCCGGAACGCGAAACCGCCCGCGGCCCGTCCGCCGCAGCGCCTCGAGCTGTTCGTCCGGGTCGTCGGCGACGCCGTCCGCCACCGCGGCGGCGCCGAAGTGGAAGGCGTAGTCGAACGCAAAGGAGGGGCCCGGACGGTAGATGCCGGCGACCCGGTGGCGGCTGTCGGCGCTCGACCAGAGGAAGCTCGCGGCGCCGCTCCAGGCGGTCGAGTCGCCCGCCTGGACATGGCGATCGAACTCGTTCGCCGCGGCGTAGATCTCCGGATCGTCGTCGAACCGCGTCTCGCCCTCGGCGGTCAGGCCGCGATAGCGATGGGTCGTGGCGTCGAAGCGAAAGCGGAAGGACTGAACGGTGGCGCCGATCCAGAAGCGGTCCTGAAGGCGATAGGCGCCCGAAAGTCCGAGGTCTTCGATCACCAGGTCGAGCTCGGCCGAGATGGGCGCTGCGCGGCGCCGGACCTCCTGCCCCAAGGCGCCGGCGGTCGAGAAGAAGAACCCGGCACTTTCGTCGATCGACGCCGCGAAGCGCGAGAGCTCGTGGCGGAAGATCGCGACCGCCCAGTCGCGGCGCGGATAGACGACGGAGAGGAAGGAGATGCCGGTCGTCCGCGAGGTCGAGCTGCTCTGGGCGAGCTCCGGGAGGGCGTCGATGTTCGAACCCTCGGCGAGCGTCGCTGCGGTCCCCGTCGGGGTGCCGTTGAAGCTGCCACCGTCGACGTAGCGGGTCTCGAAGGCGGCGCCGCGCGCTTCGATGGCTACCTCAGGGCGATGAAGCTCGAGGAGGCCGGCCGGATTCGCATAGGCTGCGGTGGCGTCGTCCGCGAGAGCGAGGAAGGCGCCTCCGAGACCGAGGCTGCGCGCGCCCGGAGGGGAAAAATCGAACTCGAGACCGGCGCCGATCTCGTCGTTGGTCTGAGCCCCGGCGCTCGCGGCCAAGGTCGCGAGACCGAGTGCCGCGAGCAGAATCAGAGTGCTAGTCTGGAACGTCTCCGACATGAGTCCTTTGCCCCCGGGTTCCCTCGATCCAGCCCTCGGTTCGTCGGTGCTGCCGCCGGGTTGCCGGATCGGCGGACACTATCGTGTTCTCGATCGGCTCGGCCGTCCCGGCGGCTTCGGCCAGACCTATCGCGCGCTCGACGAGCGCCTGCGCCGGGAGGTCGCGATCAAGGAGTACTTCCCGCGCGAGCTGGTGAGTCGCGCCGGCGAGGACCCGCTCGTGCGCCCTCTCGGTGCGAGCGAGAGCGCCCAGTTCGAATTCGGCAAGCTGCGATTCCTCGAGGAGGGGCGCACGCTCGCCCGCATCAGTCATCCGCGCGTCGTGCGGGTGCTCGAGCTCTTCGAGGAGAACCGTACCGCCTATCTCGTCATGGAGTACCACCGCGGCGCGAATCTCGCCGAAGTGGCGGCTCTCTCCGGTGGACGCCTGGACGAGGAGATCGTCCGGACGCTCCTGCTCGAGATCCTGGACGGCCTGGAGGCGGTGCATCGTCAGGGCGTGCTGCACTGCGACATCAAGCCCTCCAATCTCTATCTGACCGGGACGGGAGTGCCGCTGCTGCTCGACTTCGGCGCGGCGCGGCGCGACTTCGGCGAGCGCACGGCGACACTCGACGGCATTCTCTCGCCCGGCTACGCGCCGTTCGAGCTCTTCCAGGAGCGCGGGCGCCTCGGCGCCTGGACGGACGTCTACGGTGTCGCCGCGACCGCCGTGGCGCTGCTCACCGGCGAGCGTCCGCCGAGCGCCGCGGACCGGATCGCCGCCGATCCGTTGCGTGCCGCAGGACCGCTCACCCTGCGCCTCCCGCCGGGGCTGCGGGCACCCCTCGTCGCGGCGCTCGCCGTGCGGCCGGAGGAGCGCACCGCGAGCGCGGAGCGATTTCGCGCCGGGCTGCACGCCGCGGAGGGCGCCACGCCGGCGCCAGTCGCGCAGCTCGCCTCCCTCGCGCAGGAGTCCATGGCGCGTCTCGACGCTGACGCCGAGGTCGCGACGGGGAGCTCGACCACGACGATCTCGCGGCCCTCCGCGCGCCGTCGACGCGCGCGGTCGAGGCGATGGCTCGTCGCGGCGCTGCTCAGCGTCGTCGCGGGGGCGGCGATCTGGACGGCCTGGTACCTGCGCCTCGCTGGCGCGAATCCGCCCTTTCCGGCGCCTGCTGCGGTTCCTGCGCCAGTGGCCCGCGAGAATGCCTCCGTTGGGGCGACGGCGCCGCTTCCATCCGGCGAGGTGCTGTTCGAAGTCGTTCCGTTCGGGGAGCTCGTCGAGCTGCGCGACGCCACCGGTCGCGAGCTCCTGGGCGCCGCTCCCATAGCGCTGCCGGCGCGTCTGCGGCTGCCGACCGGCGACTGGACTGCGGTCCTGCGCTATCCGGTCTCCGGAGAGCTGGCGGCGCTGCCGTTGCGGGTCGTCGCCGGCGAGGCGCTGCGGCTCGAGCACCGTTTCGCGCGTCTCGAAGCGCGCGCCTACTTCGAGGCCACGGGATGGTGAGGCACGCCTCGGCGCTCCTCTGCCTCGTGCTCGCAACGGCCGCTCCAGCGAGCGCCGGCGAGCCGAAACCCGCGGCGGTGCGGGCCTATGAGCGCGGCGCCCGCGAGCTCGAATTCGGGCGCTTCGGCGAGGCCGCACAGGCCTTCGCGGCGGCGATCGCGCTCGACCCGGACGAAAGCCCGCAGCCGGTGGCGCGCCCGTCAGGGATGAACTTCGAGCCCTACCTGCCGCATCTGGCGCTCGGCGTGGCTCTCTGCGAGAGCGGCGAGATCCCGGCGGCGGCGGCGAGCTGGGCCGAGTCGGATCGCCAGGCGGCCGCGCGCGCCTCCCGCGGCGCCGCGCGCCTGCTTCTGCGGCGAACGGAGTGCAGCGATCGTCATCGCGAGAGCCTGAGCCAAGCGGAAGGGACACGGGCGTCTGCGCCATCACCCGCCGTCGACGTCGCGTCCGCCGCGCCGCCGGCGATCGTGGGCCCGCAGCCGGAGGAGAGCGCGCCTGCTGTCCCCCCCGCTGGTCCCGGGGAGATCGAGCCGCGCGAAACCATCGCAGCCGCGCCGCCGGCCGTCCTCGATTCGCCGCCTCGGGCGCTCCTGCGCGCTGCCCAGGAGCTCTTCGACGGCAGGCCTGCCGAGGCTCTTGCCCTCCTCGAGCGCTTCGCCTCGGAGCGCTCCCGGGCGCGAGCCCAGGCCCACCTGCTGCGCGCCGCCGCCTGCTTCGACCTGGCGCGCCTCGAACCGGACTCGGCCGACGAGTGGCTCGCCCGCGCCCGGTCGGAACGCCGCGCTGCGATTGGCGCTGCGCCCGCACTCGCGCCCGATCGGCGCTTCTTCGCGCCCGCCTTCGTGGTGTTCTTCGCCGACAGCGCGCAGGCGAAGCCTCTGCCGGACCTGCTCGCGCGCTGAGCAGGCCTGCGCGCCGGCCGCGCAGCGTTCGCTCTCGAGCCCGCAATCCGGCGCGCGATCGCGCCGCTCCCAGGTGACACAAGTGCTTCTCAGGACTGGCTTTGCTGCTCCCGACAGGGCGCCTTTTCGAGTTGGCCCCGACCTTGCTCTTTGTCCACTGCCCGGCAGGAGCTCGAGGTCGATCTGCGACCGGAGGGCGGCTCGGGCGCACAATAGGGAAGGGGACGCGATGCGCGAACGAGCTGTGGTGACCCTGGCAGTCCTTGTCTGTCTCTGGCCGGCCCTCGCGTCGGCGATCTCGGCACCGCGCCTCGTCGCGGACTTCGCAACCGTGGTTTCTTCGCGCGCGGGCTCGGAGCCGTCCGAGTTCGTGCGGGTCGGATCGTTCGTGCTGTTCACCGCCCGCCCGGACGATCACGCGCGGCGGCTCTTCCGCTCGGACGGAACCGCCGCCGGGACGATCGAGCTCGCCAACGGCTGCGGGCCGCTCGACACCGGCGGTTTCGAGCTGCGCTTCACGACGGCTTCGCTGGCCTACTATGCGGTGAACTGCGCCGGGGGCGGGGAGGCGCTCTGGGCGAGCGACGGTACGCCTGCGGGCACCAGGGTCCTGCTGGCACCCGGCTCGTATTACACCCCGGGGTCGCAGATCTCGGTCGAGCGTCGGATCGAGGAGGAGGGTGGCACCTTCTTTCTCCAGGGCGGATGGTACGACCGGCCGCTCGAGCTCTGGCGTACCGACGGAACCGCCGCCGGTACCGCCCGTGTCGCCGTCGTGAGCACGAGCGACAGCGTCCGGGCGGGGCTGCATCGGCGGGCCGCGAACGACCTCCTGATGCTGGTGGAGGAGACCTCGCGAGAGCTCGTCGTCTGGCACAGTGACGGCACTTCCGATGGCACCGTAGCGGTGCGGTCGCTGGCGTTTCCGGACCAGAACGCCAGCCTGCGATCGTTCACTGGGATCGCCGACGGCATCGCCTTCACGGTGTCGCTCTCCGAGCCATCGCGCGTCGAGCTCTGGTACTCGGACGGTACGGCCGCGGGGACCGCGCTCGGAGCGGTCCTGCCGATCGGAGTGACCGACGAGCCCGTGGCGCACGCCGGCTCGATCTACTTCACCGCCGCGGTCGGCTGGACGGAGTGGGTCTGGCGCGGTGACGGGACGGAGGCGACGACTCGCCCCATTGTCCCCCTGGGCTCGCGCGACGCCCGTACGGCTTCGTTCGAGTTTTTCGACGGCGGGCTCTATCTCGTCGCCTGCGGCGACGACCGCCGCTCCTGCAACCTGCTGCGCGCGCCCCTGGAGGGCGGTATCGCGACGGAGATCGCGGAGACCTGCGACTCCCACTCCTGCGAGAGCTACGACGACGAGCTCTGGGTGCGTGGCGTCGGCGGACGGCTGCTTTTCACCCGCAGAGACGAGTTCTCCGTGGCGGTCTGGTCGAGCGCTCTGGACGGCACCGGCGCGACGCAGGTGAAGACGCTCTGTGAGGCCGATCTCTGCTTCGCTCCGAACGTCCAACCGGTCGTCCTCGACGCCGCGCTCTTCTTCGCCACCGTGACGGACGAGGCTCTGGCCCGCGAGCTCTGGACGAGCGACGGAACGCCCGCCGGGACCCTGCGTCTGGCCGGGCCGCTTGCGGGCATCCAGTGGTACGTCTACCCCTATGCGTGGGAACCGATCGCGGCGCTGCCGGGAGGCGGCGGATGGGTCTTCGCCGGCGCGGATACGGAGCACGGCATCGAGCTCTGGCGCGCCAGGTCGCAGGCCGACTCCGGAGCGATGGTCGAGGACTTGCGACCGGATCGCCCGGGTCTCTTCAACCCGGAACCGGTCGGCGCGGTCGGCTCCACGTTCGTCTTCGCGCTGCCGAGTGACGACGGCGACGAACGGACGCTCTACCGCCACGCCATCGACGACGGCCCGGTCGAGCCGTTTCTGACCGTGCCGGTGCATCGCGGCCGCCACGGCATCCGCAACGCCCCCCCCGCGCTGCGCGCCGCCGGGAACGCCTGGTTCTTCATCGAGCACGACCTCGGGGACGAAGGCCCCTTCGCCGAGCAGATCTGGCGCTACGACCCGGTGTCGCGCGACCTGCGCACGCTCTTCGCGGACGACCCGCGGGTCACCGGCATCGGCGCACGGGCCGACGATCTGCTGCCCTCCGGCACCGACTACCTCTTCCTCGGTTCGACCGACCCGGAGCTCCACCCGGCGATCTACCGCCTGCGACCGCGGTCGGGCGCGATCTCGAAGCTGATGGACCTGCCGGCGGAGCACGCGACCTCGGTCGGGCAGAGCGGCGACTTCTGGTATCTCGTCGAAAACGGGGAGCGCGTGGTCGCCGTCGACCTCGCGCGGCGCACGCGCAAGGTGCTGGGCGATTTCCCGGGCGCCTGGGTCACCCAGGCGGTAACGCTCGCCGACGGTCTCGTCTTCACCGTCGACTGGCAGGCAACCGGCGAGGGTACAGGGCTCGAGCTGCGACAGAGCTCCGGCGACGGCACCCGCCTCGTCGCGCAGTGGCCGTCGATCGTCGACGGCTGCCCGTTCTACCTCGGGCTGCCGCCCAAAGGGAGCGCGAGTCCTGCGCTCTTCGCGGCGCAGACGTACTGCGCGAACCAGACCGCCGACCTGTGGGTGAGTGACGGCAGCTTCGACCGGACGCGGAGGTTGCGGAGCTTCCCGGGAGAGCAGCTGGATTTCGCGCGACAGGCGGATCGGCTGCGCGGAGACCTCTTCTTTCTCGCCTCGCGGTGGGACATCGCGACACAGACGTCGACGTACGAGATCTGGAAGTCCGACGGCACCCCGACGGGGACGCTTGCGGTCGCCGACTTGCCGGCGGAGCCCAACTCGGGCAGCTACAACTTCACGGAGGCGGCGAGGGGCGCGGAGGGGATCTACTTCGCCTGGTCGGACGCCGTCCACGGCGGCGAGCTCTGGAGAACGGACGGCACCTCCGCCGGTACCGGTCTCGCGGCGGATATCGAGCCGGGTCCGGAGAGCTCCTCCCCCTGGCAGCTGCGGACAGTTGGCGATCAGGTGATCTTCCGCGCCGGCACCGCGGCCACCGGGCTCGAGCTCTGGCAGGTCGACGGCGGGTTCCCGACCGCCCAGCCGGTCGCCGATCTCTACCCCGGGATCGAAAGCTCGGCGCCGATCGCGCTGGGAACCACCGGTGAGGCCCTCTACTTCCTGGCCGACGATGGCGTCGTCGGGCGGGAGATCTGGGAGGTCGATCGGCCGTCGGTGGCCCCCTGCGTGGCCGACGCGACGACGCTCTGCCTCGCGGACGGCCGCTTCCGGGCGCGCGCGGTGCGGAGAGACTTCGCAGGCGAGCTCGGTACGGCCGGTGTCGTGCCGCTCACCGGCGACAGCGGCTACTTCTGGTTCTTCGCGCCGGGGAATCCCGAAGTGCTGCTCAAGATCGTCGATGCCTGCGGTCTGCCCGGCTTCGAGAACTTCTGGGCGTACTCGACCGGGCTCACCAACGTCGAGGTCGAGCTCGAGGTCGTCGACACCTCCACCGGCGAGCGCAAGGTCGTCCGCACGGCGCTGGGCGAGGCCTACGGTCCGCTGTTCGACAGCGGCTCGTTCCAGGTCTGCGCCTTTGGCGGCGCCGGCGCCGGCGGCGCGCCCGCGCCGGCCTCCGCCGCCGACGCAGTGCTATCCACCGTCTTGCCGCTCCTCGACGGCCGGTTCGAAGCGCGGGCGTCGTGGAGGAAGCGCGACGGCACGACCGGCGTCGCGACCGCGGTGCCCTTCACCGCGGACAGCGGCTACTTCTGGTTCTTCGACCCGGCGATCGTCGAGGTCCTGGTGAAGATGGTCGACGCCTGCGGTTTCGAGGGCTTCGACAACTTCTGGGTCTTCGCCGGCGGCCTGACCGACGTCGAGGTGCACCTCGAGGTGACCGACACCTGGAGTGGCGAGGTCGTCCGGCACGACAACCTCCAGGGACAGCCGTTTCCGACGCTGCTGGAGACAAGGAAGTTACGAGTATGCGCCGCACGCACTTCCAAGCCAGCAGAGTCAGCGGAGCGACATTGACTCGGCGACCCGAAGTGCGGGGAGCGACTTGGCTCTTGGCGGGGACGCTCTATCTTCTCGTATTGGCGCCGGCGTCGGCAGTCTCGCCACCGAGCCTCGTCGAAGATCTCGGAAGGATCGCTCGACCGGACGAAGGTTCGGTTCCGCACGGCTTGGCGCCGCTCCACGGCGTCGTCGTGTTCGCGGCCCAGCCGGACGACTATGCCGACCGGCTGTTCGTCACCGATGGTTCGACGGGTGGGACGCGAGAAATCTCGGCGCCTTGCTCCCACCGCGTACCCGGCAAGATCACCCTGCTTTTTGCCGGTCAGGATCGCGCCTACTACCTGTCGTTCTGTCATGACGGCTTCAGCGCGCTCTGGGGAGTTGATAGCGCCGCGGCTGCGACCCGGCTGGTGACCTTCGTCCTGCAAGGCAACGGCGACGAGGAACCGAGCCTGGGGCTCACCGCGAGCGGACTCGGCCGCTGGATTGAAGTGGCGGGCATCTCGTACTTTCTGTTCGGCGGGCGTGAGAGCCCGCTCGAGCTCTGGAGGACGGACGGGACAATCGCCGGCACCAGGCTTGTGCGCGCCCTCGACGAGAATGCGGGCGAGGGCATCGCTGGCCTGTCCGCGACCTCCGACGGCCAGCTGGTCGTCGCAGCCTACTCGTCGCTCAGCTGGGACGAACACGAGGTCTCGTTCTGGCAGTCGGATGGAACAGCTGCAGGTACGACTCTGGGAAGGACCTTCCTCATCCCCGGCGGCGCATTCTCCTTTCCAATGTTCGGACAGTCCGCTGCCGGCGTCCTGCTCTGGGTGGAGGGGGAAACCTACAGCTCCTCCGAGCTCTGGCTCTCCGACGGCTCGGAGACCGGCACGGCCCGGCTCGCGGTGTTTCACGCCATCAACTCGTGGACCGATGCCTCGGGAGGTTTCAAGGCAGAGGGGCGGTCGGTCTACTTCATCGCCACTTCCGACGGCGAACGGTCGATCTGGCGCAGCGACTTGACGCCGGAGACGACCCGGCCGATCGTCAATGTCACCGGCTGGTACGCCGCGACGCGGAATCTCGTCGTCCTGGACGACCGATTGCTCGTCCTCCGCTGCTCCGATTGGGGCGGGACCGGCTGCGAGCTCTGGCGGACGCCGAAGACGGAAGGCGCCGGGGAGCCATTTCCCGGCGGCTGCGGGCCCGGACCCTGCAACCCAATCGATGCCTACAACTCGATGGCAGAAATCGGGGGCCGTTCTCTCTTTCTGACCTTCACGGAGCAGCAGGCGTCGCTGTGGGCTTCCGACGGCTCGGATGCACCCGCCACCGAACTGGCTCGTCTCTGTGAGGGTAACGAATGCGCGAGTCAGTGCTTTCAGCGCCTCGAGTCGGCGGACGACTACATTTTCACGAACTCGCGAGACTGCGAGCCGCCCTTCGATCTCTGGGTGTCGGATGGCAGCCCAGAGGGGTCCTTTCGCATCGCGCATTCCCTGGAGGCGCTGGCTCCCTGGCCTGCGGTTCAGGGTCCAGTCCTGGCCCCCGTGGGCGCGTCCGGTTGGGTCTTTCGCGCCGCGCGCGGCGGTGTCGGCCTCGAGCTCTGGCGGGCGGATCGCCTGCCGGACTCGGCCGCCCTGCTCGCAGATCTGCGTCGGGACAGGCCCGGCCTCTCGGCCGTGGGTCTGCTCGGCGAGGTCGATGGAGCGCAGATCTTCGCGATCCTCGGAGATCAGGGAAGGACGGCGGTGGTGCGTCGAGGCGCGGATGGAGGCGCCGTCGAGGAGCTCTTCTCGCTGCCAGCGCTCTACGAGGACTCTCCCGAGATGCAGAGACTCCGTTTCTACGCTGCGGGAGAGGAGTGGCTGTTCTTCGAGGGCAGTCCCTACGCCGATCCAGCAACTCAAGGAGCGGCTTACCAGCTTCATCGATTTCGGCCGGCGACGCACGAGCTCATCCCGCTCTTCGACGAGCCGGGCGAGGAGGGCATCGGCGCCCGCCTCTCGGACGACCTTTTCGCCACCGATGATGGGTACCTCTTCCTGGGTATGACGAACGAGAACCCCACCCCTTCGATCTACCGCTGGCGGCCGGGGGCGTCCGAAGTCGAGCCGATCCTGAGCCTCCCTGCGAGTGCAGCGGTCTCGGCGGGCAGCAACCTCGGCAAGTGGTTCGTGGTGGAGGAGAGTCGAAGACTGGTGGCCATCGACCTCGATACTCTGACTCGGGAAGTCCTGATCGAATCTCCGGACACCTGCGAGATCGAATCGATCGCGCTGGAGTTCGGCACCGCTGTCCTGATCCTGACCTCGACCGCGGAGGTGGGCCCGGTTCTCCAGTTTTGGCTCACCGATGGCAAAAGCTCGAGCACGGGCCTGGTCGCCCAGATTCCCTGGAGCGAGCGCTTCTGGTGCTCCTCGGGTTTCGCTGTTTCTCCTGGTTTCGCTCAGGGCGCCGCGCTCTTCGAACTGGACGAGAACTGCGGCGGCACGCAGCATGTGTGGACGAGCGACGGCAGTCGCGAGCGGACTCGACCCCTCTTTTCGAGCCGTGAGTGGTATCCGGATGTCGGCACTTCGGCCAGATTCCGCGGCGTGCACTACTTCTTCGTGCAGGAACTCGACCCGGGCGGGGCCCGCTACAGCACTGCTCTCTGGCGGTCCGACGGCACACTCGAGGGAACCCGGCGGGCGATCTGGCTACCGGAGTACGGCTCCGGGCCGCTGCAGCTCGCAGCGGGCGCTTCGGCGCTCTACTTCCCTTGGTCGGGCGCCGAGCACGGCACGGAGCTCTGGCGCTCGGATGGAACCGCGGAGGGTACCGGGCCCGTCGCCGATCTCGAACCTGGTGCCGCGAGCTCGTCTCCCTCGGGACTGATCGCTGTCGGCGATCAGGTGCTGTTCACGGCGACGACGAGTGCCGCCGGAACCGAGCTCTGGCAGGTGGATGGGGCATCCCATCAGCCGGAGCTCGTCTCGGATCTCTTTCCCGGCCCGGAGAGCTCTGCGCCGCTGTGGGTCTCGGGAAGCCAGGAGTCTGCTCTCTTCCTGGCCGATGACGGCGTCGTCGGGCGGGAGATCTGGGAAGTCGACCAGCCGTCGGTGGCGCCGTGTGTCGCCGATGCGACGACGCTCTGCCTCGCGAACGGAAGATTCCGCGCCCGCGCGGTGCGGCGCGACTTCGCCGGCGAGCTCGGTGCGGCGGGTGTCGTGCCGCTCACCGGCGACAGCGGCTACTTCTGGTTCTTTGCGCCGGGGAATCCGGAGGTTCTGCTCAAAGTGGTCGATGCCTGCGGCCTCCCCGGCTTCGAGAACTTCTGGGCCTACTCGACCGGCCTCACCAACGTCGAGGTCGAGCTCGAAGTGGTCGATACGGTGACCGGGGAGCGCCGCGAGGTGCGGACGGCCCTGGGCGAGACGTTCGGACCGCTCTACGACAGCGGTTCGTTCGAGGTCTGCAACTTCGGCGGCGCGTCGACAGGAGGCCCCCGGGAGCCGGTTCGGGCAGCGGCGGGCGAGGCTTCGAGCGATGCCTCGAGGAACGTCCTGCCGCTTCTCGACGGGCGCTTCGCAGCGACCGCGACCTGGCGCAAGCGCGACGGCACGACCGGCGCCGCCACGGCCGTCCCGTTCGCGGCGGACAGCGGCTACTTCTGGTTCTTCGACGCCGCGATCGTCGAGGTCCTGGTGAAGATGGTCGACGCCTGCAGCCAAGACGGCTTCGACAACTTCTGGGTCTTCGCCGGCGGCCTGACCGACGTCGAGGTCCACCTCACCGTGACCGACACCTGGACCGGCGAGGTCGTTCGCCACGACACGCGTCAGGGACAGCCCTTCCCGACGCTCCTCGAGACCGGGAAGCTCCGGGTCTGCGCGGGGCGGCCTGGAGCGAACTAGGCGCTCGTGGGCGCGTCGCCGGAGAGCAGGCGGTGGAGATGCTCGATGCCGTCGACCAGACGCGGGCCGGGACGGCTGAAGCAGCCGTTGGCATCGACCGCGGCGACGCGGCCGGACCGCACCGCTCGCAGTTGTGACCACAGTGGATCGCCGGCGAGCTTGGCGACCTCGCCGGCGGCGCCTGCGGCATCGAAGCCGCAGGGCATGGCGACGATCCAGTCGGGGTCGGCGGCGGCGATCTCGTCCCAGGTCGCCCGGCGGGAGCGCTCGCCCGGAGCGACGGCGAACGGATCCCGGCCGCCGGCGATGGCGATCATCTGCGGCACCCAGTGGCCGCCGAGGAACGGCGGGTCGAGCCACTCGAGCGCGACGACGGTGGGGCGTGGCCGGCCGTGCGTGGCGCGCTCGACGCGCTCGAGGCGCGCTCGCAGGTCGTCGACGAGACACTCGGCGGCGGCGCTTCGGCCCAGGCGTTCGCCGACGTGCAGGATGTCGGCGAGGACATCTTCGAGGCGGGTCGGATCGAGCGAGAGGACCTCGGGGCACCGAGCCATCGGCGCTACGGCACCGCCGACCTGAGCGGTCGAGACGGCGCAAACCGGGCAGAGCTCCTGGGTGAAGAGGAGGTCGGGGTCGAGCGCGGCGAGGCGCTCCTCGTCGAGGGTGTAGAGGCTGGCCCCGGACGCCAGCTGCGCCGAGACCGCGGCGTCGACCTCGTGCGGCGTCATGCCGGGCGTGAGCGCGCTGCCGGTGAGGATCGGCCGCGTACGTGCCTCCGGCGGGAAGTCGCACTCGTGCGAGACCCCGACGACGTCGTCGCCGGCGCCTAGGGCGAAGAGGATTTCAGTCGCGTTCGGGACGAGCGAGACGATGCGCATGCGACTCGATCCTAGCGTTTCCTCGGCATCGGTGGTTTCGCCGGCGGACGGTCGCTCGAGGAAGTCCTCTCCGCGTTTTCCATCTCCCCTTATCTAGCTGGATTTTTTCTCTGTTTGCGAGGGGCCCCTGGAAATACGCTCCGAGAACTCCCTCGAGCGACCGTCCACCGGCTCCTCGGAACGGGGTTGGGCGACGCCCTACAGTGTCGTCGGCGGGGAAACCGAAGTTCGGGCTGAAGACCCGGTAGGATTCGAATGCCATGAGTGATCCGTCCCAGCGCACCAACCGCCTCGCCGCCGAGAGCTCGCCGTATCTGCTGCTCCATGCCCACAATCCGGTCGACTGGTACCCCTGGGGCCCGGAGGCGCTGGCAAGAGCGAAGGCCGAGGACAAGCCGATCTTCCTCTCGGTCGGCTACTCGACCTGCTTCTGGTGCCACGTCATGGAGCGCGAGTCGTTCTCGGATCCTTCGATCGCGGCGCTCATGAACGAGGCGTTCGTCAACATCAAGGTCGACCGCGAAGAGCGTCTCGATCTCGACGAGATCTACATGCTGGCGACGCAGGTGCTGCACGGGCAGGGCGGCTGGCCGAACTCGGTCTTCCTGACTCCCGATCTGCTGCCGTTCTTCGCCGGCACCTACTTCCCGCCGATCGACAGCCGCGGCATGCCCGGCTTCCCGACCGTTCTGCGCTCGATGATCCATGCCTGGAAAGAGCGCCGCGGCGACGTCGAGCAGCAGGGCGCGGAGTTGGGCGAGGCGATCCGCCGCCACTTGGCGGAGATCGAGCCGGCGACCGGAGAGCTCGCGGGTGCGGCGCCGGCAGAGCTCGCGCTCACGGCGCTGCGCGAGAAGTTCGACCCGACCTGGGGCGGCTTCGGCGGGGCGCCCAAGTTCCCGTCGCCGGCGAACCTCTTTCACCTCCTGGCCCTGGCCGATCCGGGCTCGGCGCACGCCGGGCCGGCGGCGATGATGCTCGCCGCCACCCTCGACGCCATGGCGCGCGGCGGGATCTACGACCAGCTGGCCGGGGGCTTTCACCGCTACGCCACCGACCGCGAGTGGAAGGTGCCGCACTTCGAGAAGATGCTCTACGACAACGGGCTGCTGCTCGAGGTCTACGCGCGCGAGTACGGCCGCAGCGCCGCTCCCGAAGCGGCGCGGATCGTGCGCGAGACCGCCGGCTTCCTCGCCCGGGAGATGACGCTGCCGGACCAGGAGGGGCAACCAGGAACGGGGGGCGCCTTCTGGAGCGCTATCGATGCCGAGACCGGCGGGCGCGAGGGTGCCTACTACGTCTGGACGCGCGACGAGCTCGACCTCGGGCTCGGCGCCGAGGGCGCAACTTTCCTGGCGCCGATCTTCGGTTTCCATGCCGAGCCGTTCTTCGAGGAGAACCGCTACGTTCTTCACCTGCCGCGGGCGCTCGACATTCAGGCGAAGGAGCGCCGGCTGACTCGCGAGGAGCTGCTGGCGGAGATCGCGCCGCTGCGCGCGAAGCTCCTCGAGGTGCGCGCGCGCCGCCGGCGGCCGGCGACCGACGACAAGATCCTCGCCGACTGGAACGGCACCGCGATCGCTGGTCTTGCGGTCGCCGGCAGGGTGCTCGCCGAGCCGGCCTTCGTCGAGCAGGCGCGGCGGGCGGCCGACTTCGTGCTCGTCCATCTGCGGAGCTCGACCGGAACGCTGCTCCATTCCTGGCGCCGCGGGGCCGGACGGATCGAGGCCGGGCTCACCGACTACGCGTATTTCGTGCGCGGTCTCCTGCGCCTGCACGAGGCGTCCGGCAGGGGGGGCGAGCGGCGCTGGCTCGACGAGGCCGTGCGGCTCACCGACGAGCAGGAGCGCCGTCTGGGCTCGCCGCGCGGCGGCTTCTTCAACAGCGCCGACGCCCCCGACCTCCTGGTGCGCGGCAAGGAGGTCTTCGACGGCGCGATGCCGGGGGCGAATGGCGTCGCGGCGCACAATCTCCTCGACCTCGCCGCTGCCACCGGGGAGAGCCGCTTTCTCGACCTCGCGGAGCGCACGTTGCGGTCGTTCGCGCCGCTCGTGACGCGCCATCCGGAAGGGGCGAAGACGATGGCCCTCGCCTTGGCGCGCTTCGCGCGCGTCGAGCCGAAAGGCTCGGTTTCAGGGGCCGGCTCGCTGCGCTCGGGCGACGCTGTCGCAGGCGCAACACTGTTTTCGGTAAAGGGGGGTGGTGGTTCGCACGACGATCTCGAGTCGGCCGCACAGCGCGTGGTCGAGGTGACTCTGCGCAGTGACCTGCCCGACACGGCGGGACGGCGGCCCTTCGTGCTCACGGTTGTCGTAGCGCAGGGCTGGCATCTGGACGGAAGCCTGCGGGTCGAGGGTGTCGATCTCGAGCTCGATCCCGCTGCGATGGTCTACCCACAGCCCGAGGTCACCGGCGAGCCGGGATCCCCCCTTTACCAGCAGGCTTTTCGCGGCAGGGTCATCATCGCCGGCCGGGCGCGGAGCACGCAGAGTGGCGGCGCGAAGCCGCAGTTGAAGCTCCGCTACCAGGCCTGCGACGACCATCGCTGCCTGCCGCCGACCGAAAAGACGATCTCCTTTCCGCTGATCGAAACCTGAGGCGCGCGCAGCGCATCGAACCGGGCAAGAGGAGAGCCGCCTTCCGATGACCTGGATCGAGATCGCCCCCTGGCTGGTGCGAGCGCTCGGCGCCTATGCCGCGCTCGGAGCTGCCTTCGCCGTCCCCTTTCTTGCCCGCGGCATCGAGCGCCTCGATTCCGGCGCGCACGGGTCGAGCTGGGGCTTTCGTCTGATCGTGTTTCCCGGCGTCGTGGCCTTTTGGCCGCTGCTGCTCCGGCGCTGGATCGCCGGGGCGGCCTTGCCCATCGAAGCCAACGCTCACCGCCGCGCGGCGCAAGCGGTGCGGGCGAAGGAACCGGGGCGATGATCGGCGGCCTTCGCTCTGCCCACCGCTGGATCTGGCTGGCGCTCGCGATTCTCCTGCCGGCGCTGCTCATTCTCGCCGTGCGTGCCCGGACGTCACCGCCGCTGCAGGAGCTACCGCCAGCTCTCGCGCCGGCTGCCCTGCCGTCGGACGATGCGGACGATGCGGACGTTGCGGACGATGCGGACGGCGCGCGATGAGCGCGGGATATGTGGCCGTCGGCTGGTCGCCGGGCAAGAAGCGCTACGACACCGTGGTGTGGGGGGGAGCGGCGCTCTACCTCGCGCTCTTCGTCGGCGTCGGCCTCTGGGTGCGCCCCGAGATCACCGCCGAGACGCTGCTCATTCGCGCCTTCGGCACCCTCGCGCTGACGCTGCTGCATGTCGTCCTGGCGATCGGCCCGCTGGCGCGGCTCGATCGGCGCTTCTTGCCGCTGCTGTGGAACCGGCGGCATCTCGGCGTGACGATGTTCCTCTTCGCTCTGGCCCATGGCGGTTTCGCGCTCTTCCAGTTTCACGCCCTGGGTGACCGCAACCCGCTGGTGAGCCTGCTGACCAGCAACACGCAGTGGACGAGCGTGGCGCAGTTCCCTTTCCAGCAGCTCGGTGCCGCGGCGCTGCTGATCCTCTTTCTGATGGCGGCGACCAGCCACGACTTCTGGTTGACGAATCTCACCGCGCCGGTCTGGAAGACGCTCCACATGGGGGTCTACCTCGCCTATGCGCTGCTCGTCGGGCACGTCGCGCTCGGCGTGCTGCAGGACGTGGCGTCCGCGCTGCCGGCGGCGCTCCTCGGCGCCGGAGCTCTCGCTCTCGTCGCGCTCCATCTCGCGGCGGCGGCGAAGGGACGGGCGCTCGACCGTGAGGTAGCCGGGCACGCCGCGGACGGCTTGGTCGAGGCCTGCCGCGCCGGCGAGATCCGCGACGGCCGCGCACGCATCGTGACCGTCGGCGGCGAGCGCGTGGCGATCTTCCGCTACGACGGCAAGCTCTCCGCGGTCTCGAACGTCTGCCAGCACCAGAACGGGCCACTGGGCGAGGGCAGGATCCTCGACGGCTGCATCACCTGCCCCTGGCACGGCTTCCAGTACCGCCCCGCAGACGGCGCCTCGCCGGCACCGTTCACCGAGCGTGTACCGACGTTCCGGCTACGGCTGGTGGACGGCGCCCGGGTCTTTCTCGATCCGCGCCCCCTGCCGCCAGGTACCTTCGTCGAGCCCCTCAGGCTGGAGGATGCGATTCGCGAAGAAAGCAAAGGCTCGGTAAAGGGGGGTCGTGACGAGTTCTTCGTCGGGTACTTGCCTGTACCGGTGGGCCTTGCGCGCTTCGTGCGCGGGGTCGCGTCCGTCGCGCTGGTGGGTCTCGCGGCCGTTGCCGGCGCGCTCGCCAGCGTCCAGCGCCCTCTCGGGCAGGGGGAGTTCGCCTGGGACACCGAAACCGAGTTCTGCGGCCGCCTGCAGACGGTTCCGGTGCCCGGACTCTGGGTCACAGCCAGCATCGAAACCAGCGAAGCCACCGAAGCCACCGAAGAGGCTGGCACCCCGGCTCGGCCCCCTTCCGGGGCCACCGCCGTGTCGGCGGACACCCCCTTTACTGGAGCTTTTTTGCCTCTCGTCGGGTCTGGCAAGCACGGTCCGGACGCGCAGCTCCTGGCCGCCGGAGACCGCGATCTCACCTTGCGCGGCCACCGCATCGAGCGCTACGGCAAGCGACTGATCGAGGTGACCGGCGAAGCACCGCGCGCTGGGAAGGCAGTGGCCGATCCGGGCAGGACGCCTCCGGCGCAGGTTTCGCTCGGTCACCAGACGCTGCGCGGCGAGATCGTCGACTCGAAATGCTGGTTCGGCGTCATGAAGCCGGCCCAGGGCAAGGCCCACAAGGACTGCGCCGTACGCTGCATCTCCGGCGGCGCACCGCCGGCCTTCGTCGTGCGGGCGGCGGGCCCGGCGGGGGAGCAGCGGACGCTGATCCTGCTGCTCGTGCCGGCGGACGGCGCGGCGCTCGGTCCGCGCGTCCTCGATCTCGTCGCCGAACCGGTGGAGATCGAAGGCGAAGTCTCGCGGCTCGGCGATCAGTTGGTCCTTTCGACGGATCCCTCCACGATCCGTAGAATCGACGGGTGAAGCGCTTCTACCGTTCTCTCCGGGCCGCTCTCCGACTCGTCGCCGTCGCCCTCGTCACCCTCTTCTCGTACTCCATTGCGCTCGCGGCGCGGGCTTGTGGGATCTTCTCTCGGCGTTTCGCCGTGCGGGGGCAGGGCTGGGCTTATCAGGTCTGGTCGAAGGCGCTTTGCTGGATCTTCGGGGTGCGCGTTTCGGTCCGCGGACCGGCGCCGAAGCCGCCGTTCTTCCTGGTTTCGAACCACCTCTCCTACATCGACATCTTCGTCCTCGGAACGCAGCTGCCGTGCGTCTTCGTCGCCAAGGCCGAGATCGACGGCTGGCCGATCTTCGGCGCCATCTGTCGCTCAGTGAACACCATCTTCATCGACCGCAAGACGAAGCGGAAGCTCCCCCAGATCCTCGCCCGGATCGAAGAGTCGCTCGGCGCCGGGCAGGGGGTGGTGATCTTCCCCGAGGGAACGTCGGGGGCGGGCGACTGCGTCATGCCGTTCCGCTCGCCGCTGCTCGAGCTCGCCATGGGCTCCGAAGGTGGCGTCCATCACGCGACGATCAGCTATCGAGCGCCGGCGGGGGAGACGCCGACCCATCTGGCGGTCTCGTGGTGGGGGGACATGCCGCTCGGAGCCCACCTCCGGGAGTTTCTCTGGCTGCCGTACGTCGAGGCCTCCATCCATTTCGGCGACGCCCCGGTGACCGGCGACGATCGCAAGGCGCTCACCGCCGATCTCCACCGCGAGGTGGCGGCGCGCTTCGAGCCGTTCGTCGAAACGGTCGAAGTGCAGCGGCTCCTGCGCCTCAAGGCAGAGGACCCGCAGCTGTTGCCACGGGTCCTCCGGTCGCCGCACGATCGCTTCAAGTAGCTGGCGGCCGCCCCGGGCATTGGGCGCCAGACGATCTTGCGCCGGGTCGAGGAGGTGGCTCTCGCGGAGGGTGAGCCAGCCAGCCCAGGCGCCGCAGACTTGGCAAGCTCACCCTGAGAGCCCATGGCCAGTTTGTGCGATCGGTTCGCGGCCCGCGGCCGAAGGTTGCCCGAGCGCGGCACGGTCCGCTTCCGAGCCCAGAAGGGTCTCTCCTTCGCTCACGACGAATCGGCAGGTGAAGCAGATGTCGATCCCTCGTTCGCGAAACCAGCGGCAGCCGGCGGCGCGAAGGGCACACGAGGGCGGTTGGGGTCCTTTCGGGCGAGAGTGGAGTTGAACCAGGCGTTCGCCGAGGGAGCAGTGCGCGCCGTCGAAGTGACCGCAGGCGGAGCCGGCGCAGCGGGCGCCGACGCGCCAGACTTCACCGGGAGGGGCGCCCTGGAGCAGGGCGCGCACCTCCGCGGTGACGGGAACGGGTTCTGCCAGGTAGCGAACCTCGGGCGCCTCTCCGGAGTTGTCGACGACGCCGAAGATGCGGGCGTCCGGCGCCTCTGGGCGGGCGCTCGGGCAGAGCGGTTCGCTCTGCCCGCGATGGGAGGTCACTGCCCGATGCCTCCGCCGCCCGGGAAGCCGCCGGGGCCGCCGCCGATCGGGCCGGGTCCGCCGACGTTGGGATCGATCCAGATGCCGACCCAGATCCGCGGATTCTTGATGGGGCTACCCTTCGGCTGGACGCGGATCGCTTCCAGTGCGGTGAGGGTCGAAACGCGGACGAAGTCCTCGAAGCTCAACTTCACTGCGGGTTTCGTGGCCATGTCCATCTCCTTCCGGACGCTGTCGCCTCGCGGGATGCGAGGGACCTCTGCAAGAGGAGGGATCTATTCGGTCGGTACTGGGTGCGGCCGAGGTCGTCTTCCGAGCCTGTTCTCGGAAAGAGCTGCGGACGGTGCGCGAGAGCTGCCGGCCCCGGGCCGGGAGAGCCTCGTTCTGGGAGAGATAACGAACGAGGAAACGAAACCGAACAGGCGGCCTGCCCTTCCAGCCGTGGAGAGGTGCTGCGGAACGGGTGCGGGCCCCTGCCAAGGCCGATCGCGTGATGCGCCTCAAAGCGGAGGACCCGCGGGCGTTGCCGCGGGTCCTCCGGAAGCCGATGGATCACTTCAAGTGGGTTTGGGCCGGCTCAATCCTCGTCGAGGCGCGGGTTGCGCTGCCGCCGGTCCTCCTCGTCCTCCTCGTTCCGCCGGCGATTGTCGTGATCTCCTCGATCTTCCGAGGCCCCGGCGATCCGCGCCGCGCGGTCGATGGAGTCGGCGAGATCGGCAGCGGAGCGGTTCCGGCCTCGATCGCGGTCGAGCTCTGCGGCCTCCCGCCGGAGAGAGCGCCAGCCGAAGTCGTCGGCCGCCGCAGTCTCCTTGAGCTTCTCGGCAAAGGCTCCGGCGAGCGCCGCGTGGCGAAGGTTCGCAGAGGCGCCTTCCCAGCTCCGGGCGAGGTCGCGGGCCCGGAGATCGCGTGACTCCTCGATCACCCGCTTCTCCTCGACGCTCTTCCACCGCAAGCGCAGGGTGGCGATCCTGTCGCTTCCTTCGACTCCGTCACGCAGCCTCACTTCGTAGAGCGCCGTCGCCTGGTGGCCGGCGCCGAGCTCGCCGGCGTCGATGCGGTCGTTGCGGAAATCACGGTCGGCGACGTCGCGGTTCTCGTAGCCGAGCAGGCGCCAGCGGACGACTGACCGGGGATCGAACTCGACCTGCGCCTTGGCCTCCTTGGCCACGGTCTCGAGCGTGCCGGTCAGGTTCTCGACGAAGACCTTGCGCGCTTCGGTCAGGGCGTCGACGTAGTGGTAGGTACCGTCGCCCTGGTCGGCGAGCTGCTCCATCAGGGCGTCGTTGTAGTTGCCCATGCCGAAGCCGATGGTGGTGAGGGCGATGCCGCGCTGCGCCTCTTTGCCGATCCGCGCCAGGATCGACTCCGGGCCGGTGGCACCGACGTTGGCTACGCCGTCGGAGCACAGCAGGATCCGATTGCTCGCCCCCTGCCGCCAGCCCTCGTCGGCGAGGTCGTACGCCAGGCGCAAGCCCTCTTCGGCGTTGGTCGCGCCCTCGGGCTGGAGCTGGGCGATCGCCCGCCGGATCTCCTCGAGATCGCGGGTGTGGCGCAGGAGGATGCGGCCGTTGGAGCCGTAGACGACCAGTCCGACGCGGTCGTCGGTGCCGAGCTCGTCGAGCAGCAGGCCCAGCGCGCGCTTCACCAGCCCGAGGCGGTTTTCCTGGTTCATCGAGCCCGAGACGTCGATGACGAAGGTGAGGACGGCGGGCTTCCTGTCGCGAGCGTCAATTTCGCGCGCTTTGACCGAGAAGCGCAGCAGCCGGGTGCGCTCACCGTAGTAGAACGCCGCCGGGGCTCCCTCGGCGTAGAGCGCGAAGTCACCACCCCTCCGGACATTGGGAGCCGGGTCGTCGTACTGCTGTGCGTTGACGAACTCCTCGACGCGGATCGCCGCCGGCGGCGGGAGGATCCCGCGGTCGAGATAGCCGCGGGTGAGGGTGTACGAGCCGGTATCGACGTCGAGCGCGAAGGTCGACAGGCGATCCTCCGCACTGTCGACGAAGCGATTCGCCGGCGTCTCGCGGAAGATCATGGTGTCGGGCGACGCATCGCGCGCGGCTTCGTTCTCTCGCGCCGCCTCGCGGCGTTCGGCTTCGTACGCACGCCCCTTGGGAAGGAGCTCGATCTGCTCCCGCGAGATCGACCCGGCGGTGGCCGAGCTCTTGAGATCCGTGCTGCCGACTTCCCCGATGACGAAGGGTTCCTCGCTGCCAGTATCGCCCGCGACGTAGCCCTGCGCGGCCGGCTTCGGCGCCGCGGGAACGGCGCCGACCGCACCGCCGTGAACCCCGCCGGGGACTCCGCCGGGGGCTCCTCCGGCAACGCCTCCGACGACCCCTCCAGCTACCCCTCCTTCGACCCCGCCCTCGACGCCCCCCTCGGCACCCTTCCTGCCGCCGATCCGCAGGGCGGTCGCGCGCTCTTCGGCGGCTGCTGGAGCTGCCGCGGGTACCTCGAGCGGCTGGGTGATCTGCCCATCCGCCATCTCGTCCCTTGCTGAAAGGCTGTCAGTAAGGGGGGTCGAGGCCTCTGGGGCGCCGGTGACGGCGGACGCATCCGGCCCACCTGCCGATTTCGGCGCCTGCGCCTTCGGAGGTGGCGGTGGCGGAGGAGGCGGGGGAGCCGAGGCCCGGAAATCGGGCGTGCTGGGCGCCTGGAACTCCTGCGCCTGACGATCGAACTCCTTGCCTTGGCGGCTCTGGACCACCTGCCAGGCGACGGTGGCGCCGACGGCGGCGAGAACGAAGGTCGCCGCGAGGCGCAGCGGCCAGCGGCGCGGGCCTGTTTCTGCCGTCGCCGTCTTGCCGGCCAGGGTGGCGGCATCGGGAATGTCGGCCTTCAACTTTTCGAGCAGGCCCTGGGGCGGCTCGGGGACAGGGAAATCGCGCATCGCGCGATCGATCTTCTCGTCGTTGGGGTTCATCACTTGACCTCCAGTGCGGCTTGGATGGCGGCGAAGGCGCGGGCAAGACGTTTGCGGACGCCGGGGGGCGTCATCCCTTCGAGCTTGGCGATCTCCGCCACCGGTACGTCGCCCCAGTAGTGGGCTGTGACGACCGAGCGGAGCTCCTCGGGCAGGGTGAGCACGGCGCGGCGCAGCCGGTCGCGATCTTCGTGCTTCTCGGCGGTCTCGTCCGGGGGAGGCTCGGCATCGACCGCCGTCGCCTCGACCACCGGCTCGAGCGGTACGATCCGAAACGGCCGCCGCCGCGAGTTGAGGAAGGTGTTGTAGGCGATCTTGTACAGCCAGGTCGAAACCTGCGACGCCTCGCGGAACCCGGCGAGCGACTGCCAGGCCTTCCGGTACGTCTCCTGAGTCAAGTCCGCCGCCGCGTCGGGATCGCCAGTGAGCCGCACGAGCGACCCGTAGACCCTGGCGTAGGTGGCCTCGACCAGCCTCTCCGCCGCCTCCCGGCTGCCGCGCTTCAACTCCTCGAGCAGCCGCCGTTCCTGCGCAGCCTCCGGGCTCTCCGGCCCAGCCGCCCCATCGTCCGGTTCCGCAAACGCTTCGTTCATCAGGTCCTCCCTCAAGGCGAGCGCCGGTTTCATGCTACTTGGACCCGGAAGCGGCTCGGAAGGAAACCGGGGGCTCGCTTTGACCGCGGGGCAACTGAAGCGGCGCGCTAGCGGTGCCAGTCGTTTTTCACCGCTAAGGAGGGATTGCAGGAGAGTTGGCCTGAGCTTGTGCGCTTCAGATCTTCGACTTCAGTGCGCAGATGGACATTGCGGTGAATCCGGTCGATAATCACCGCAAGACATGCGGCGAATGTATCTTCATGAGCTCGATGGTTGGCCTCGGTTTCGCTGGAGCAGCGAGCGCGTCGGGGCGCTGTTGGCCGAAGTGCGGCATCGGCAGGGGCGGCTCGTCGGTCGGATGGAGGCGCTCGGCTTCGGGTTGCGCCAGGAGGCAGTTCTTCAGACGCTGACCGCGGACGTCACCCAGAGCAGCGCGATCGAAGGGGAGAGACTCGACGCGCAGCAGGTGCGCTCGTCCATCGCTCGGCGTCTCGGAATGGACATCGGAGGCTTGGTAGCCGCGGATCGGCAGGTCGATGGCGTCGTCGAAATGATGCTCGATGCCACGCGCCACTACGGCAAGGCTCTCGACGAGCAGCGATTGTTCGGCTGGCACGCGGCCCTCTTTCCGACCGGTCGGAGCGGCATGGCGAAGATCGCTGTCGGTGCCTGGCGCACAGACGCCAAGGGACCCATGCAGGTCGTTTCCGGCCCCATCGGCCGCGAGTGCGTCCACTTCGAAGCCGTACCGGCGCCACGAGTGGCGAGCGAGATGTCCGCTTTCCTCGCATGGTGGAACGCCGAAGCGGAGATCGATGCGGTCCTGAAGGCCGCGCTGGCGCACCTGTGGCTCGTGACCGTCCATCCCTTCGAGGACGGCAACGGCCGCATCGCGCGCGCACTCGCCGACATGGCTCTCGCGCGATCCGAGAACAGCTCGCAGCGTTTCTACAGCATGTCCGCGGAGATCCGCCGGGAACGCAACGTCTACTACGA